>NZ_PSVO01000005.1:0-195456 GCF_002932325.1 Rathayibacter sp. AY1E2 | reverse complement strand
CCGCCTCCCCGTCCGCACACCACTCCCCCCCCAACGAAGTGAGGCCCTGTTGGCCAGTCCCATCCTCATCATGCGCGACATCGTCAAGGAGTTCGGCGGCGGCGTCCGCGCCCTCGACGGCGTCTCGCTCTCGGTCCAGCCCGGCGAGGTCCACGCCATCTGCGGCGAGAACGGCGCCGGCAAGTCGACCCTGATGAAAGTCCTCTCCGGCGTGTACCCGTACGGCAGCTTCGAGGGCACCATCGAGTTCGAGGGCGAGGAGGCGCAGTACCGGTCGATCAACGACAGCGAGGCCGACGGCATCGTGATCATCCACCAGGAGCTCGCCCTCAGCCCCTACCTCTCCATCGCCGAGAACATCTTCCTCGGCAACGAGAAGTCGACCCGCGGCGTCATCAACTGGAACGCGACCAACGCGGAGGCGGCCAAGCTGCTCGCCCGCGTCGGCCTCGCCGAGAGCCCCGCGACCAAGATCCTCGAGCTGGGCGTCGGCAAGCAGCAGCTCGTCGAGATCGCCAAGGCCCTCGCCAAGGAGGTGAAGCTCCTCATCCTCGACGAGCCCACCGCCGCCCTCAACGACGAGGACAGCGACCACCTGCTCGGCCTGATCGACCAGCTCCGCAAGCAGGGCATCACCTGCATCATCATCAGCCACAAGCTGAAGGAGATCCGCGCCATCGCGGACACCGTCACGATCATCCGCGACGGCCGCACCATCGAGAGCTTCCCGATGGCCGGCGAGGAGGCGTCCGAGAGCCGGATCATCCGCGCGATGGTCGGCCGCGACCTCAACAGCATGTTCCCGCCGCGCGACCCGCAGATCGGCGAGGAGAAGCTGCGCGTCGAGAACTGGACGGTCCACCACCCGGTCGACATCAACCGCGTGGTCGTCGACGACGCCTCCTTCACCGTCCGCGCCGGCGAGATCGTCGGCTTCGCGGGCCTGATGGGTGCCGGACGCACCGAGCTCGCGATGAGCATCTTCGGGAGGAGCTACGGCACCGGCATCTCCGGCCGCGTCTACAAGGACGGCAAGGAGATCCAGACCCGCACCGTCGACGAGGCGATCCGCAACGGCCTCGCCTACGCGACCGAGGACCGCAAGCGCTACGGGCTCAACCTCATCGGCGACATCACCGTCAACGTCTCGGCCGCCGCGCTCTCGCGCCTGGCCCGGCTCGGCGTGATCGACAAGCACCGCGAGTACAAGGTCGCCGACTCGTACCGATCGAAGATGAACATCAAGGCGCCGACCGTCTCGGCCGTCACGGGGAAGCTCTCCGGCGGCAACCAGCAGAAGGTCGTCCTCTCGAAGTGGATCTTCTCCGGTCCCGACGTGCTGATCCTCGACGAGCCCACCCGCGGCATCGACGTGGGAGCCAAGTACGAGATCTACGGGATCATCAACGAGCTCGCAGCCCAGGGCAAGGCGGTCGTCGTCATCTCGTCCGAGCTGCCCGAGCTGATCGGCCTCGCCGACCGCATCTACACCATCTCCGAGGGACGGATCACGGGCGAGATCGATCGCGCCGACGCCACCCAGGAGCACCTCATGCACTACATGACCGCCGGAAAGGAACAGGCCCGATGAGCGCCACGACCACCACAGCGCCGGCGGACACGCCCGCCAACACGCCCTCCACCCCGCCCAAGCGCTCGCGCCGGCTGAACATCAACCTCCGGCAGTACGGCATCCTCGCCGCGCTGGCCATCATCATCCTGCTCTTCCAGGTGCTGACCGGCGGGCGCCTGCTCCTGCCCGGCAACGTCAACAACCTGATCCAGCAGAACGCCTACGTGCTGATCCTCGCGATCGGCATGGTGATGGTCATCATCGCCGGCCACATCGACCTCTCGGTCGGCTCGGTCGTGGCGATGGTCGGCGCCATCTCGGCGATCGCCATGAACAACTGGGGCCTGCCCTGGTGGGCGGCCGTCGTCGTCGCCCTCGTCACCGGCGCCGCCGTCGGAGCATGGCAGGGCTTCTGGGTCGCCTTCGTCGGCATACCGGCGTTCATCGTGACCCTCGCGGGCATGCTGATCTTCCGCGGCTTCACCCTCGTCCTCCTCACCGGCGGAACGATCAACGGCCTCCCCACCGAGTTCACCGCGATCGGCGCCGGCTGGCTGCCGGGCGTCCTCGGCGGCATCGCCGGCCGGGACGCGCTCACCCTTGTCCTCGGCCTGATCGTCTGCGTCGTCCTCGTGGCCCAGCAGCTCCGCAGCCGTGCGACCCTCCGCCGCCTCGAGCTGCCCCGCGAGCCCATCGGCTCGCTGGTGGCGAAGTCGGCC
Source organism: Rathayibacter sp. AY1E2 (assembly GCF_002932325.1). Lineage (NCBI taxonomy): Bacteria > Bacillati > Actinomycetota > Actinomycetes > Micrococcales > Microbacteriaceae > Rathayibacter > Rathayibacter sp. AY1E2. The sequence continues at coordinate 193,164 of NZ_PSVO01000005.1, read as the reverse complement.
ATCGCCGTCATCGCGATCATGGCCCTCTCCTGGCTGCTCGCCGGCTACAGCGGAACCCCGATCATCCTGATCGTGCTCGCCGTGCTGATCCTCGCCTACAGCTTCGTGCTCGGCCGGACGGTCTTCGGCCGCCACATCTACGCGATGGGCGGCAACCTCTTCGCCGCGATGATGTCCGGCGTCAAGACGAAGTGGGTCAACTTCTTCATCTTCGTCAACATGGGCGCACTGGCCGGAGTCGCGGGCATCGTCAGCACCGCCCGCGCCGGCGGTGCGGTCGCCTCGGCCGGACAGAACTACGAGCTGGACGCGATCGCCGCGGTCTTCATCGGCGGCGCCGCCGTCCAGGGAGGCGTGGGCACCGTCGTCGGAGCCGTCATCGGCGGACTCGTGATGGGCGTGCTCAACATGGGCCTCTCCATCCTCTCGGTCGACGCGGCCTGGCAGATGGCGATCAAGGGCTTCGTGCTCCTGCTCGCGGTGGCGTTCGACATCTTCAACAAGCGCCGCGCCGGCGGCCGCTAGGCGAACGCCGGGCTCCGCCCAGCGGCGCTCCTCGTCCTTCTCTTCTACAGTTCTCGGGCGCGGCTTCTCCTCGGGGGAGCCGCGCCCGAGTGCATCCGAGACCCGTCGGGGTCCAGCGACAGGCAGGCGATCATGGCAGGAGCAGTCGGAGCCTCCAGCAACGCGCTGCTGCGCCGCACGAACCTCGCGAGCCTCGCGACGCTGGTGCACCGCTCCGGTCCCACCAGCCGCGCCGAGCTCGGCCGCCTCACCGGGCTGAACCGCTCCGCCGTCGCGAACCTGGTCGGCGAGCTGAGCGAGCTCGGCTGGGTGGCGGAGGAGACCACCGCACCGGACGGCCGCATCGGCCGCCCCAGCGCCACCGTCGTCCCCGGCGACCGGTTCGCGGCCGTGGGCGTCCACCTCGACACCGATGCGATCATCGTCGGCCTGGTCGGGCTGCACGGCGAGCTGCTGCGCCGCGTCCGCTTCGACACCCCCAAGCCCGCGAGCCCGGCCACGGTGGTCCGCGTCGTCACCGGGATCGTCGAGGGCTTCCGCTCCGAGCGGGAGTCGCTCCGCACGCTGGTCGGCGCGGGCGTCGCCGTCCCCGGCCTCGTCCAGGCCGACTCCGGCTTCGTCCACCGCGCCCCGCACCTGGGCTGGCGCGACGTCGACCTCGCCACCCAGCTGAGCCGCGCCCTCGACCTCCCGGTCGCCGTCGGCAACGACGCGACCCTCGGCGCCATCGGCGAGTCCCTCTTCGGAGCCGCGCACGGCGTGGCCGACGTCGTCTACGTCACCGGCGGCGCGGGCGGCATCGGCGGAGGAGTCATCATCGGCGGCGTCCCGCTCCAGGGCTCCTCGGGGTTCGCGGCCGAGCTGGGCCACACCCTCGTCGCCACGAACGGCCGCCTCTGCGGCTGCGGCCGGCGCGGCTGCCTCGAGGCCGAGGTCCGGATGCGCTCCCTCCTCGACGTCCTCGGCGCCCGCGTCCTCGACCAGGACGAGCTCGACATCGCCCTGGGCACCTCCCGCGACCCCGCCGTCCTCGGCGAGGTCGCCCGCCAGGTCGACCTGCTCTCGGAGGGCCTGTCCACCTACATCAACCTCTTCAACCCCACCGCGGTCGTGCTCGGCGGCTTCCTCGGCTCGCTGCTCACCGTCGACCGCGAGCGCCTCGCCGCCCGCGTCTCGGCCCGCGCCCTGAGCGACCTCGCGCGCGGCGTGCGGATCGAGCGCGCGGCCCTGCGCTCGAGGCTGGAACTCGTCGGCGCCGCGGAGCTACCCTGGCGGCGGGCGCTGGCGGATCCCGCCGCCGTCACCGGGGGCGCACAGCCGCCGGGTGGGAGCAGCAGCCGCGAGGACGCTCTGGGCGCCCGCGCCTGACCCCGGCACTCGAGTGCCGGCACCGCGTCGAGGAGGACGAGCATGGCCGACTGGAACGACACGATCATCGAGGAGTTCCGCGCGAACGGCGGGACCGTGACCACGGGCGGCTTCGGGAGGAGCCTCGTGCTGGTGCACCACCGCGGCGCCCGCTCCGGTGAGGAGCGCGTGACTCCGCTGATGGCGCTGCACCCCTCCGACGACGTCTGGCTGCTCGCCGCGTCCGCCGCCGGTGCGCCGAAGCACCCCGCCTGGTTCCACAACATGATCGCCCACCCGGACCTGGCGATCGAGACCCCCGACGACGGCACCGTCGACGTCCGGGCGCGTGTTCTCGCCGGGGAGGAGCGCGACGCCGGCTGGGCCCGCTTCACGACCACCTCCGCCGGCTTCCTCGACTACGAGAAGCGCACCACCCGCATCATCCCGGTCGTGGAGCTCACCCGCCGCTGACCGCGAGCCGTCAGCGCAGCAGCACGGGCACCGTGTCCGGCGTGCTCCAGCTCAGCGCGATCCGCTCGCGGAAGCCGCCGCTGCGCAGCTCGGCCTCGAGCGCGTCGATCACCACGGGGAGCAGCGCACGCCGCTCGATCAGCAGGTCGAGCACGAGCCGGTCGCCGGCCGTCAGCAGCACCGGGCCCGATCCGGGCAGCACCGCGATCCACTGGCACTCCCCCACCTGCACGCTCCGGTGCCGGCGGAGGCGTCGGAGCAGCTCGGGCAGCGCCCGCGGATCGAGGGCGGACACGTCGGCACGGAGGGCGATCACCCCGCGAGCGTGCCCGCGCCGGACGACGCCCCGCCGACCTCCCGGTGAACACCGCCCCTCCGCGGGACGCCGTCCGCGAGAACGACACGACAGGAGCCCGCCCCGCGGCGCACCGCACCCGGGAACGGAAGAAGCCCCCGACCGGACATCCGATCGGGGGCTTCTCCTCTGGTTCTCTCGAACCTGGTTCTCTCGAACTCCGGTTCTCGTGAACTCTGGTGCGCGAGGGGGGAGTTGAACCCCCACGCCCTTTCGGGCACACGGACCTGAACCGTGCGCGTCTGCCTATTCCGCCACTCGCGCTCACCAGCGGCACCGAAGCGCCGACGAGAAATCGTAGCATCCCCCGGCCCCCGAGCCGAACCGGCACTCACCGTCCCGGGCCGCCGCTCCCCCGGGAGCCGCCGCCGAGCCGCCCCGGTGAGAGCGCGCACACGGCACTCCGGCCGCGAAACCACTGCGGAGGATCGCGCATCCAGACCATCCCAGTAACATGCCCGTAGCCGTGCGCGGCGCAGACCAAGAAGAGGAAGCGGCGACGGGCGCGCAGACATCTCGATCCGTGCGCGACCGCCGAGAAGGCGAAGAACCGGAAGATCGGAAGACTGTGGGCATACTGGACAACTTCGAGAAGGGACTCGAGCGCGTCGTCAACGGCGCGTTCGCGCGGACCTTCAAGTCGGGTCTGCAGCCGGTCGAGCTCGCCTCCGCCCTCCGCCGGGAGCTCGACACCTCCGCCGCCGTGGTCAGCCGCGACCGCATCCTCGTCCCCAACAGCCTGGTCCTGCGGATGTCCGCGACCGACCTCGACCGGATGCAGCGCCTCGGCGCCACGCTGATCGACGAGCTCACCACGGTCGCCACCGAGCACGCCACCAAGCAGGGCTTCCGCTTCCCCGGCCCGATCGACATCTCCCTCGCCGTCGATCCGGCGCTCAGCGACGGCATGGTCGAGGTCGACTCCCGCAGCGTGAAGGGCACCGTCGCCTACACGCCCGTCCTCGACATCGACGGCCGGCGCCACCCGATCACGAAGGCGCGCACCGTCATCGGCCGCGGCAGCGACGCCGACATCACCGTCGACGACTCGGGCACGTCCCGCAAGCACGTCGAGATCCTCTGGGACGGCTCCCGCGCCCAGGTGCACGACCTCGGGTCCACGAACGGCTCCAAGCTCGACGGCCGGCCCGTCACGCAGGCGCCCCTGGCCCCCGAGCAGACCATCACGATCGGGCGCACCTCGATCGTCTACCGCGTCGTGCAGGGCTCCGCGCCCGCACGCACCGACCGCCCGTCGTCCGGCAGGGCAGCCGGACGCGGCTCCGAGGGATTCTGGGACGACCGGCTATGAGCGAGCTCACTCTCTTCCTCCTGCGCATCGCGTTCCTCGCGCTGCTGTGGTTCTTCGTGTTCGGCATCGTCTACGCGCTGCGCTCCGACCTTTTCGGGCAGCGCGTGCGCAAGCTGCCGCCCGGCACGCAGGCCGCGTCCCCCGAGGCCCCGTTCGTGACGGCCGCCCAGCCCGTGGTCGCCGCGGCCGCCGCGGCTCCCGCGCCCGCGCAGCCCGCCTCCCCGTCGGCCCCCTCGGCCCGGAGGAGCCGCGAGGCCGCCGCCGAGCGCGCCGAGCAGGGAGGCGCTGCCACCGTCCACACGGCGCAGCGCCTCGTGATCACCTCGGGCCCCAAGCGGGGCACCGAGCTCGAGCTGACCGGCGACCCGCTGACGATCGGCCGCTCCGCGGAGTCGACGCTGGTCATCCGCGACGACTACACCTCGACCCACCACGCGCGCCTTCTCCTCTGGAACGACGAGTGGATGATCCAGGACCTCGACTCCACCAACGGCACCTTCCTCGACGGCCGCCGCGTCGGCGCGCCCACCAAGGTGCCGCTGGACACGCCCGTGAAGGTCGGCACCACCACCTTCGAACTGCGGCGGTCGTAGCGCGTGGCCCCCACTCCGGAGAGCGGCTCCGGCCACGGCGCGGTGCGCGAGAGCGCCGCCGTCTCGCACGTCGGCAGGATCCGCTCCAACAACCAGGACTCCGGCTACGCGGGCCGGCAGCTCTTCGTCGTCGCCGACGGCATGGGCGGCCATGCGGGCGGCGACGTCGCCTCCTCCATCGCGATCAAGCGCATCGCGGAGGCGGACCGCGTCTACGCCTCCACCTACGAGGCCGAGGACGAGCTCAAGCGCACCCTGCTGGCGGCCAACACCCTGCTGGCCGACGCCGTGGTCGACCACCCCGAGCTCACCGGCATGGGCACCACCGTCAGCGCGATCGCCCGCGTCGGCGAGTCGGTGGCGATCGCGCACATCGGCGACTCCCGCATCTACGTCCTCCGCGACGGCCGGCTCGAGCAGGTCACGACCGACCACACCTTCGTGCAGCGCCTCGTCGACTCCGGCCGCATCACGGAGGAGGAGGCGATGACGCATCCGCGCCGCTCCGTCCTGATGCGGGTCCTCGGCGACGTGCACACCAACCCCGAGATCGACACGCTCACGCTCGAGACCGAGCCGCACGACCGCTGGCTGATCTGCTCCGACGGCCTCTCCGGCGTCGTCCCGCACGACGAGATCCTCAAGGAGCTCAGCCGCGACGAGACCGCCCAGCAGGTGGCCGACCGCCTGATCCGCGACAGCCTCTCGCACGGCGCCCCGGACAACGTCACCGTCGTCGTCCTCGACATCCCCGGGGCGGGCGACACCGCGCGCATCCTCGCCCCCGTGGAGGAGCCGGTGGTCGTCGGATCCGCCGCCGCGCCCACGCCCTTCAGCACCGACGACTCGCAGAACCGCGTCCGGATCCCCGGCCTCCGCCTGCACACCCGCGCTCCCGCCGCGCAGGGCCCCACCCACTTCGAGCCCGCGTCCGAGGACTACCTCGACGAGCTGATCGAGGAGGACCGCCGCCGGCACCTGCGCCGCCGCATCACCTGGCTCGTCGGCCTGTCCCTCGTGCTCATCATCGGATTCCTCGGGATCCTCTTCGCCTACGACTGGACGCAGTCGCGCTTCTACGTCGGCACCGACGGGGACACCGTGATCATCTACCAGGGCATCCAGCAGTCGGTCGGCCCGCTCTCGCTCTCGGAGGTGAAGGAGGACACGGGAATCCCGCTCGACTCCCTCCGCGCCTACGACGTCGAGCAGCTGGAGCAGACGATCAGCGCCGACTCCTACGCCGGCGCGGTCGACATCGTCGAGCGCCTCACGGACGCGAACGGAGCACCATGACGGACGCCGCCACGGCCACCGCCCGCCCCGCCCCCGAGCGGCAGGGCTTCTTCCGCCAGAAGCTGCGCAATCTCGAGCTCCTGCTCCTGATCGGCGCGTGCCTCATCGATGCCGGCGCGATCGTGCTCGTGCAGCTCGGCGCCCTCGGCTCGATCGACACCACGCTGGTCTCGCTGGGCGCCGGCCTCTCGGCGCTCGTGCTCGCCGTGCACGTCGTGCTGCGCTTCGCGGCCCCGGCGGCCGACCCCTTCCTCCTCCCGATCGCCACCGTGCTGAACGGCCTGGGCGTCGCCGAGATCTACCGGATCGACATCGCCGACGGCGCGACCGGCTGGGAGTCGGTGGCGGTGCGGCAGATCTTCTGGAGCGCCCTGGCCGTCGTGGCGGCGATCGTGGTGTTGCTGGTCATCCGCAACCACCGCGTGCTGTTCCGCTACACCTACGTCGCCGGGTTCGCGGCGATCGTGCTGCTCCTGCTGCCGCTCCTGCCCTTCATCGGCCGCGAGGTCAGCGGCGCGCGTGTGTGGATCGGGATCGGCGACGTGGCGAGCTTCCAGCCCGGCGAGATCGCCAAGATCGCCCTCGCGGTCTTCTTCGCCGGCTACCTCGTGCGCAACCGCGACTCCCTCTCGATGGTGGGCCGCACCGTCCTCGGGATGCGCTTCCCGCGCCTGCGCGACCTCGGCCCGATCCTGGTGGTCTGGGCGGTCACGATGGGCGTCATCGTCTTCCAGCGCGACCTGGGGACGGCTCTGCTCTACTTCGGCCTGTTCCTGGTCATGCTCTACGTCGCGACCGGCCGAACCAGCTGGGTCCTCATCGGCGTCGGCCTGTTCCTCGGCGGCGCGCTGCTGGCGAGCCAGACGCTCGACTACGTGGGCAACCGCTTCGCCAACTGGCTCGAGCCCTTCAGCGCCGAGCGCTACGGGGCGGATCCGGGCGGCAGCTACCAGCTCGTGCAGGGCCTCTTCGGCCTCGCGCACGGCGGGCTGCTCGGCACGGGCCTCGGCCAGGGGATGCCGGATCTCACGCCGGTCCCGCAGTCCGACTACATCATCGCCAGCCTCGGCGAGGAGCTGGGCCTCGCCGGGCTCTTCGCGATCTTCGGCCTCTACCTCCTGCTGGTCTCGCGCGGGTTCCGCATCGGCTTCGCCGGGCAGGACGACTTCGGGCGCCTCCTGGGAGTCGGCCTCTCGTTCGTGATCGCCCTGCAGTGCTTCATCGTCATCGGAGGCGTCACCCGCGTCATCCCGCTGACCGGCCTGACCACGCCGTTCCTCGCCGCCGGCGGCTCCTCCCTCGTGGCGAACTGGATGATCGTGGCGGTGCTGCTGCGCCTGTCCGACACAGTCCGCAGTCAGCCTCGTCTGGTGGTGTGATCCGTCGATGAACCGAGAACTCAAACGGGTGAGCCTCGTCGTGCTGACGATGTTCGTGGCCCTCTTCCTCTCCACCACCACCATCCAGGTGATCCAGGCCGACTCCCTCGACGAGGACGGCCGCAACACGCGGACCCTCTACGAGAGCTTCTCGACCGAGCGCGGTGCGATCCTCGCCGGCGGTCAGCCGATCGCCTCCTCGACGCCGTCGGACGACCTCTACAAGTTCCAGCGGCAGTACGCGAACGGCCCGCTCTACTCCGCCGTGACCGGCTACTTCACCCTGAACCAGGGCACCACCGGCATCGAGCGCACGCTCAACGACTACCTCTCGGGCACCTCGAACTCGCAGTTCTTCGACGAGATCAACAACCTCGTCACGGGCCAGGACCCGAAGGGAGCGTCGGTCGAGCTCTCGATCGACCCGGTCGCCCAGCAGGCCGCCTTCGACGCGCTCGGCGACTACACGGGAGCCGTCGTCGTGACGGAGCCGGCCACCGGACGCATCCTCGCGATGGTCTCGAAGCCCACCTTCGATCCCACCGCGCTGGCCTCCCACGACACCGACGACGTCCTCGCCGCCTACCGGGCGCTGAACGACGACTCCTCCGAGCCCCTCGTGAACCGTGCGATCGGCGGCTCGCTCAACCCGCCCGGCTCCGTCTTCAAGCTCGTCGTGGCCTCGGCCGCCCTCGAGTCCGGCCGCTTCACGGCCGACTCGAGCTTCCCCAACGTCGAGTCCTACACGCTGCCCGGCTCCTCGTCGCAGGTGATCAACTCCGGAGGCGGTCTCTGCGGCTCCGGAGAGACGGTCACGCTGGCCACCGCCGTCTCGCTCTCCTGCAACGTCCCGATGGCCGAGATGGGCGTGCAGCTGGGAGCGGACGCGATCCGCTCGCAGGCCGAGAAGTTCGGCTTCGACACCGAGCTCGAGATCCCGATGTCGGTCGAGGCGAGCACCTACCCGACGAAGACGGACGACGCCCAGACGGCCCTCACCGCCTTCGGGCAGTACGAGGTGCGCGCGACGCCGCTGCAGATCGCCATGGTCTCCGCGGCGATCGCGAACGGCGGCGAGGTGATGCAGCCGAACCTGGTCGACTCGATCCGCTCGCAGGACCTCAGCGTGCTGCAGCAGTTCCAGGAGAAGTCGCTCGGCCGGGCGGTGAGCACGCAGACCGCGGACGCCGTCAAGGCGATGATGGTCGCCAGCGTCCAGGGCGGCGCGGCGACGAATGCAACAATAGGGGGCGTCACTGTGGCCGGTAAGACCGGTACCGCCGAGAACGGCGGGGACGACCCGTACACCCTCTGGTTCACCGGCTTCGCGCCTGCGGACGACCCGCAGTACGCCATCACCGTGCTCGTGGAGAACGGTGGAGGGCTCGGCCAGACCGGGTACGGCAACCTGATCGCCGCACCCATCGGACAACAGGTACTAGAGGCGGTGCTGAACAAATGAGACCCACGACAGGCCTCACCTTCGGGGGACGCTACGAGCTGCAGTCCCGGATCGCCATCGGCGGCATGGGAGAGGTGTGGCAGGCGACCGATCTCGTCATCGGCCGCACCATCGCGATCAAGATCCTGAAGGACGAGTACCTCGGCGACCCCGGCTTCCTCGAGCGCTTCCGCGCCGAGGCCCGCCACGCGGCGCTGGTCAACCACGAGGGCATCGCCAACGTCTACGACTACGGCGAGGAGGACGGCTCGGCCTACCTGGTCATGGAGCTCGTCCCCGGCGAGGCGCTCTCGACCGTCCTCGAGCGCGAGCGCGTCCTCTCGACCGACAAGGTCCTCGACATCGTCGCGCAGACCGCGCTCGCCCTGCACGCCGCGCACGCCGCGGGCCTCGTGCACCGCGATGTGAAGCCGGGCAACCTGCTCATCACGCCGGACGGCCGCGTCAAGATCACCGACTTCGGCATCGCGCGCATCGCCGACCAGGTCCCGCTGACGGCGACCGGCCAGGTCATGGGCACGGTCCAGTACCTGTCCCCGGAGCAGGCGAGCGGCCAGCCCGCCTCCCCCGCCACCGACATCTACTCGCTGGGCATCGTCGCGTACGAGTGCCTGGCCGGGCGCCGCCCCTTCACGGGCGAGTCGCAGGTCGCCATCGCGATGGCGCAGATCAACGACACCCCGCCGGAGCTGCCGGTCACGGTCGCGGAGCCGGTGCGCAACCTCGTCTACTCCTGCATCGCCAAGAAGCCGGCCGACCGCCCCGCCACCGCCGCGCACCTCGCGCGGGCGGCCCAGGCGCTGCGCTCGGGCGACGTGCGCGGAGCGGCGCTGGCCGTCCCCGCGGTCCTCAGCGACCTTCCCGCGACGCAGGCGACCACGGTCCTCCCCTCCAACCAGGGCGCGACGCAGGCGACCACGGTGCTGCCCTCCGGGGCGCCCGCGGCCGCGGCCGCCGCTCCGTTCGTGCCGATCGAGGAGCCGCTCGAGCCGGCCGAGGAGCCGCGCAGGCGCAGCCCCTGGACCTGGCCGCTGATCGCCCTCATCGTGATCCTCGCCGTCGTCATCGCGGGCACCATCTTCGCCCTGACGACCGGCGGGAGCAGCGACCCGGCCGCCTCCCCCACCGCGACGACCAGCACGGCCCCCTCGCCGACGCCGTCCGAGACTCCGAGCCCCACGCCGACGCCGACCTCCAACACGGTCGTCATCGACAAGGCCGACTACGTCGGGCGCTCCTTCGACGACGTCGAGACCGAGCTCGAGGCCCTGGGCATGGGCGTCCGCCGGGCGGACGGCCCGAGCGCCCCCACCGCCGAGCAGGTCGGACTCGTCGAGGACGTGAACCCCACCGCGAACGTGGTGAAGGGCACGACCATCGAGGTCTCCGTCTTCACCGAGGTCGCGACCCCGGACGCACCGACCGCCGTGCCGACCGTCACCCCCGCCGCCTCCAGCGTCGAGGCGGGCGCGACGTTCAACGTCACCTGGAGCAACTACAACCAGTGCCCGAGCGGAACCTCCGTGAGGGGTTACCGGGTGACCGCGACCGGTGAGGGCGCGAACGTGACGAGCACCAACCCGTCGAACTCGACGACCGCGACGATCCAGGCCGGCACCACGGCCGGCACGATCGACGTCACGTACACCGTGCTCTGCGGCGAGTCGGAGTCGGCGGCCTCGCCCACCCTCTCCGTCACCGTCGAGGAACCGGCTCCGACCCCGGCGCCGACGCCCACCTCGAAGGCCACCTCGACGCCCACCCCCTCCGAGTAGCGGCGGCGCGCCGGGCCGGGGCACCGCTCCGGCCCGGCGCCTCGCGGCCGTCGCGTCGCGCCCCCGCCCGGAACACCAGGGGCCCATAGGTACACTTGCCGTGGCTCCTCGGGGCCGCACCACACGGAAGTACAGGGCGGGAGCGTGCGCGTGACGGATGAGGGTCGCCTGATCGCGGGACGGTACCAGGTCGGGCCCCGGCTCGGCCGCGGCGGGATGTCCGAGGTGTACCTCGGCACCGACACCCGGCTCGGCCGCACCGTCGCCATCAAGGAGCTGAAGCTCTCCCTCTCCTCCGACTCCGCCTTCCGCCTGCGGTTCCGCCAGGAGGCGCAGTCCGCATCGCGCATGTCGCACCCCACGATCGTCCGGGTCTTCGATGCGGGCGAGGAGGTCTCGCTCGACGACAACGGCGCCGAGTCGCGCCGGCCCTTCATCGTCATGGAGCACATCGAGGGCCGCCTCCTCAAGGACCTGATCGCCGAGGGCCCCCTCGACGTGGACGAGGCCGTCCGCATCACGGAGGGCATCCTCACCGCCCTCGAGTACTCGCACCGCGCCGGTGTCGTCCACCGCGACATCAAGCCCGGCAACATCATGCTGACCCCGTCGGGCCAGGTGAAGGTGATGGACTTCGGGATCGCCCGCGCCGTCTCCGACTCCGCCGCCACGGTCGCTCAGACCACGGCGATCCTCGGCACCGCCGCCTACTTCTCCCCCGAGCAGGCGAAGGGCGAGCAGGTCGACGCCCGCAGCGACCTCTACTCCGCCGGCATCGTGCTCTTCGAGCTCCTCACCGGCCGTGCGCCCTTCCGCGGCGACACCCCGGTGGCCGTCGCCTACCAGCACGTCAGCGAGACGCCGCCGGCGCCGAGCTCCATCAACCCGGCCGTCACGCCGGCGCTCGACGCGGTCGTCGCCCGCGCGCTGTCGAAGGACCGCTACGAGCGCTTCCAGGGAGCTGCGGAGTTCCGCGACGACCTGCGCGACGCCGCCGCCGGACGCCTCCCCGACCACCGCCCGATCGACGAGCTGACCACCTCGCTCTTCGCGGCCCGCAGCCAGGGTGGAGTCAACGACTCCGAGCTCGCCCTCCGCCAGCTGGCCGAGGACAACTCGATCGTCCGCACCCAGCGCCGCCCGCCGGTCCTCTGGATCTGGTCCTCGATCGTCGTGCTGGCCGTGATCGTCGCCGCACTCGTGATCTGGGTGCTGACGCTCCAGCCCGCGTCGACCCTCCCGTCGCAGTCGCGCGAGGTCCCCACCCTCACCGAGACCACCTACGACAGCGCCCAGTCGACCCTGACCGAGCTCGACCTCGTGCCGAGCCAGGTCGCGGAGTACAGCTCGACCGTCCCCGAGGGCGAGGTGATCCGCACGGATCCGGGCTCGGGCACGATCGTCGCGCCCGAGACGGTCATCCGCATCGTCGTGTCCCAGGGTCCGCAGCCCGTCGCCGTGCCGGACACCGTCGGGCAGAGCCTCGCCGAGGCCATCGACGCGCTCACCGCCGTCGGCTTCGTCGAGGGCTCCCAGACCCGCGAGAACTCGCCGACCGTCCCGGGCGACGTCGTGCTCTCCGCCTCCCCCGGAGCGGGACAGCAGGTCGCCCCGGGCACGCCGGTCGACCTCACCGTCTCCTCCGGCCAGGTCACGCTCCCCGACCTCGTCGGGACGTCCCTCAGCAGCGCGCTGGCCACCCTCGCCTCCGAGAAGCTGCAGCTCGTGGGGGTCGAGGTCCCGGACGAGACCTGCGACGCGACCCGGGCGAACCCGCCCATCACGACCCAGTCCCTGGCTCCGGGCGACGTCCCGCAGGGATCGACCGTCCAGCTCGGATACTGCGCGGGCTGACCCGGCCTGCGGCCCGCTGCGGCTGCGGCGTCGGCCGACGGCGCTCGGTGGAGGCCGGGCCGCTGCTCTGCGCGCCGAGAAGGGCTCGTCCGGACGTTGCTCGTCGGGTCGATGCTCCGCGAGGCCGACAGCCCCGAGGTGAACGGCTACGCCCGGCGCGCGTCGGCGAGCGGGGGCTGGAGCCGCACGACCTCGCCGCCTGCCGATCCGTCGGCGGGGCGTGCGATCCGGCCGCGGATGTCGCTCGGGGTGAGCCCCTCGCGGCGCTTGAGCGCACGGCGGAGGTGGTCCGCCGAGGAGAATCCGGACGCGGCGGCGATCGCCTCGAGCGGGACCTCCCGCGGGCGGCGGCGCAGGAGCTCCACGGCGCTGGCGACCCGGGAGCGCTCGATCTCGCTCGCGACCGTGGTGCCCGCGTCCTCGAAGAGCCGCTGGAGGGAGCGGGTGGACACGTTGACCGCGTCGGCCACCGCCTCCGGGGTGCAGCGCGGCGTGCGGTGCGTCCGGTCGATGACCGTGCGCGCGCGCCCGAGCGTGGCGGCCCGGACGCTCGTGGTGCCGGGCTGCGAGCTCGCCGCCGCGAGGAACGCGCTGGTGAGGAGCTGCTTGACCACATGGGCGAAGCCGGTGACCTCGCCCTCACCGGGCAGCCCCGTCCCGGACTCCGCCGCGAGGGCGAAGGCGGTCGTGAAGGCGTATGCGGCGCGGGTGGACCGGGCGTCGGGATCGAGCGCGTAGACCGAGGCCGACGTGTCGAAGCCGTAGCGGCGCATCTCGTCGGCGCGCAGCGAGAGGTGGAGGATCGTGGCCGGAGTCGTCGACTCGGTCGTGAACGTCGTCGTCCCCTGCTGGTAGGAGATCGAGCCCGGACGCAGCAGCACCGTTCGGTCCGGGGCGACCATGCGCACGAAGCCGTCGATGAGGAAGCTGAAAGTGAGGAAGGAGGTGTCGTCGGCCGGCCACGTCCCGCGGAGGACGCGCAGCGGCGAGACCGTCATCAGCACGACGCTCAGATCGGCGGTGCCGAATCCCGAACCGGTGATGCTCGGAACGGTGCCGGGTTTGACGACGATGCGCGGTCCGAGATTCTCGAGCTCTCGGATTCCCGAGAAAGCCCAGGAGATCGATGCGACCATCTGGTCCCCCCGGACTTCTCTTGTGGCGCCGACCCCCTGTCGACGCCCTCTGATTATGCAGGGAAAAGGGGCCGCATCCTCCGCCGGGAGCCCGTCAAATCCCGCCACCTGATCGGGGGGTCCGCAAGGGGGTGGACAAGGTCACGCTCATACCCTGTCGCGTCGTTCTCCTCCGCCCGCCGTCATTTAGCCGTCAGATGGCGGATTTCTACGTGAGAACGCACTCAGGGCGGCATCCCCGTTCGGGGGACGGTGGTCGCTGATCATTCTCAATGCTCTCGACTCGATAACGAGCCCGATAAGCCCGGCGAATTCCGCCTCATCGAGCCGGGATCGAGAGTCCGGGCGTGTCGTCGGCCGATACGGACGCTCCGCCCGGCCTCACCTCGCGCAGCCAGTTCTCGAGAAGGCGCCGCCCGCCCTCGGTGAGGACCGACTCCGGATGGAACTGCACGCCCACGAGCGGAGCACTCCGGTGCCGGACGGCCATGACCACTCCCTCCGGTGTCCGCGCCGTCACCCGCAGCTCCTCGGGAAGGCTCTCGCCGTCGACCGCGAGCGAGTGGTACCGCATCGCGGCGAATCCGGAGGGCAGGCCGTCGAAGAGCGGATCTCCGTCGTGGAGGACCGCGGACGTCCGGCCGTGCAGCAGCTCCGGCGCCTCCGTGACGCGGGCGCCGAGAGCGTGGGCGAGCACCTGGTGGCCGAGGCAGACGCCGAGCAGCGGCCGCCCGGTCGCCTCCGCCCGCTGCACGAGCGCCGTCGACGCGGGGACGTCCTCGGGGCGGCCCGGTCCGGGTGAGACCAGGACTCCGTCCGCCTCCTCCGCGAGAGCCAGGAGCGCCGTCGTCCCGAGGTCGTCGAACTCGACCACGTCGACCTCGGCACCGAGCTCGCGGAGATACGAGACGAGCGTGAAGACGAAGCTGTCGTGGTGGTCGACGACCAGGATCCGCGGGGCCGCGCCGCCGGTCACGAGCCGACGGTCACGTTCCGGTCGAGCACGAGCGACTGCACCCAGGGGAACACCCACTCGTCGAGCGCGACCAGGACCGCCGCGACGAGGACGAGGACGATCAGGAGCCGGACCCACCACGGCCCGGGCAGGAGCCGCCACAGCGCTGCGTACACGGTCAGCCCTCCTGAGCCAGCGAGGCGGCGATCTCGGCGGGGGCGCCCGCGGACCGCGGCTGGAACGAGTCGAAGACGCCGTACGCGATGATCCGCTCGGCCGTCGAGTAGAGCGGGTTGCAGCTCGTCAGCGTGATCAGGCGATCGGTCGGAGCCGCGTCCGGAGTCCACGGAACCGGGTCGATCACCTGGACGTCGGAGGGCTGGACGTACTCGAGATTGCGGAAGCGGTAGGTGTACCAGCCGTCCGCCGTCTCGATGTAGATCGGGTCGCCGAGCTGGAGCTCGTCGATCAGGTGCATGCCTCCGCCGTACGCGCTGCGGTGCGCGGCGAGCGCGAAGTTGCCGGCCTGGCCGGGCATCTGCGTCCCGGGGTAGTGGCCGATGCTCCCCTCGTCGAGCACGTTCTCGGCGTCGATGCCCTCGGCGATCGTGCGCACCCACCCCTCGCCGTAGCGCGGGATGTAGAGGTTGCCGAAGGAGGTGTCGAGGGCGGCGACCGACGCGACGACCGGCTCCGCCGGGGCGGCCTCGGTCGGCTGCGGTGCCGGAGAGGAGTCGCTCCAGGTCTCGCGGAGCTCCGCGGCCTGCGTCGTCTGCCGGCCGGCGATCACCGCGTCGTTCCACCAGAGCTGCCAGGCCAGGAAGAGCAGGACCAGGACGCCGGCGGTCATCAGGAGCTCGCCGACGACTCCGAAGAACGAGAGTCGTCGGACCGGGCGGGCCCTCCGTCGCTTCGCTCGCGGCCGCAGAGCCGCCCCGTCGGGGTTCTGGGCGGTCATGCGACGAGTCTAGGCGCGAGCCGTGACCGGCTGTGGCGCACGATCCGGACCTGTGGAGAGCCCTCCAGAATGGCCGCCTGAGGAGGCCCGATGGGATCACTCGAGCGCCCGCACCGGCCGCTCCGCGAGTCCGCACAGCACCCGCGCAGCCCCGGCGCTCCCGGCCCGGAGCCTCCGCCCGGTACAGTGGTCGGCATGGCACGAGCGACGAAGAGCCCGAAGCCCGAGCGCGACGAGGCCCGGACCGGCGAGAACGCACCGAATCCGGTCTGGTTCAAGCCGGTGATGTTCGGCTTCATGCTGCTCGGACTCGCCTGGATCATCGTCTTCTACGTGAGCCAGGGCACCCTGCCGATCCCCGATCTCGGCAACCTCAACATCCTGATCGGCTTCGGCATCGCGTTCATCGGCTTCCTGATGACGACGCGCTGGCGCTGAGCTCCCCCAGTCGTGAACGACGCCCCGTCCGGTCCGCCGACGGGGCGTTCGTCGTCGGTGGAGCGTCTGCGCGCCGCCGGCTGCGTCTTCGCCGAGGAGGAGGCGGGCCTGCTCGAGGAGGCCGCCGGCTCCTCCTCCGACCTCGAGCTGCTGCTCCGCCGCCGCGAGACGGGCGAGCCCCTCGAGCAGATCCTCGGCTGGGTCGCCTTCCGCGGCCTGCGCGTCCCCGTCGCACCCGGCGTCTTCGTGCCCCGCGTGCGCACCGAGTGGCTGGTCGACTGCGCCCTGGAGGTCCTCCCGGGCGGCGCCGTGGTGCTCGACCTCTGCTGCGGATCCGGCGCCCTCGCCCGGTCGATCGCGGAGGAGCGGCCGGACGTCCGCCTACTCGCGGCCGACCTCTCCCCCGCCGCCGTCGCCTGCGCGCGCCGCACGCTCGCAGGCCGCGCCGACGTCCACGAGGGCGACCTCTTCGACGCGCTTCCCGGGGGTGAGCGCGGGCGGATCGACGTCGTCGTCGTCAACGCCCCCTACGTCCCCACCGCGGCGATCGCGCTCATGCCGCCGGAGGCCCGGGTGCACGAGCCGATGCTCACGCTCGACGGCGGGTCGGACGGGCTCACCCTCCACCGCCGCATCGCTCAGGAGGCGGGAGCGTGGCTCGCACCCCACGGCGTCGTCGTGATCGAGGTCGGCGCGGATCAGGCGGCGGCGAGTGCCTCCGCGTTCCAGGCGGCCGGGTTCGCCACCTCGCTGCACCGCGACGACGACCGTGAGGCGACGGCCCTGGTGGCCGTCCGCCGGAGAACTACACCGCTGTAATTATCCCCAGCTGTGGAATCTCCTGTGGAGAACTCCGCGGTCCCCTCCGCGCTGACCTGCTCGAGGCGAGGAGGGCCCCGATCGGCACCAGTCCGCCGGTCCTCGGACGCGCCGCCGTCCCCGGATCGTCCTCCCGAGGAGGACACCCGGGACGTTCTCCCCAGTGTTAACAACTCTGTGGATAACTTCCTCCCCACCTGTTGAGAGCACCTGTGGACAGCGGCGGAGACGGTCGCCACGGGAACGACGAAGCGGCGGGCCCGGGAGTGCGCGAGGCACTGCCGGACCCGCCGCTGCGGGAGGGGGAGGGATCAGCCGAGGACGTAGGCGCCCGCGGTGATCGCGACCAGTCCGACTCCGATGAGCCCGACGAGGAGGTTCTGCGTGCGCCGCTGGGCGCGCTGCCGCGTCTTCGTGAAGACCAGCCCGATGAGCGCGCCCGCCACCAGACCGCCGACGTGCGCCTGCCACGCCACGTTCATCCCGGGCAGGAAGCCGATGACGAGGTTCAGTCCGACCAGCACCAGCAGCTGCGACGCCTGACCGCCCAGGTGCCGGAGGATCACCAGGTACGCGCCCATCAGCCCGAATATCGCACCGGAGGCGCCGATCACCGGGGTCAACGGGTTCGCGAGGAGCAGGACGCCCACCGATCCGGCGAAACCGCTCAGGAGGAAGAGGGTGAGGTAGCGCCCGCGGCCCAGCATGCGCTCGAGCACCATGCCGAACACCCACAGCGTGTACATGTTCAGCACCAGGTGGAACGGGATGACGATGAAGAGCGACGTGCTGTGGAGGAACACCGAGGTGAGCATCCGCCACGGCTCGAAGCCGGCGCCGAAGCCGGGGAGCGTGTAGGCGGGGGCGTACAGGAGCGCGTTGACCGCCGGCCCGCCGACGAAGGGAAGGATCTCGACGATCCACAGCACGATGCAGAGCGCGATGATCGCGTAGGTCACCGTCGGCTGGTCGGCACGGGTCATGGCCCGCACGCGGGAGAGGAGGGGACCGCGGGTGCGCGGTGCGGTGGCGCGCTGCTGCGCCATGTCGTCCGGGCAGATCACGCCGACCGGAGCCGGCGTCTGGCACTCGCCGCAGATGGTGCGGCCGCACCGCTGGCAGCGCACGAAGCTCTGCCGGTCGGGGTGTCGGTAGCAGGAGTAGGTGCTGCTCGGCGGGACCTGGGTCACGGACGTGCCTCCGGGGAGAACGAGGGCCGGGCCCTGACGGACCCGGCCCTCGAATGAGTGGTGGATGAGGCGATCAGACCTCGGTGATCTCGACGCTCTCGATCACGACGTCCTCGAGCGGCTTGTCACGGCCGTCGGTGGGAACAGCCGAGAGCGACTGCACGAGCTTCTTCGACTCCTCGTCGGCGACGGCGCCGAAGATGGTGTGCTTGCCCTGGAGCCAGGTGGTCGGCGCCACGGTGATGAAGAACTGCGAGCCGTTGGTGCCGCGGCCCGCCTGCTTGCCGGCGTTCGCCATCGCGAGGATGTAGGGCTGGGTGAAGTCGAGCTCCGAGTTGATCTCGTCGTCGAACTGGTACCCCGGGCCGCCGATGCCCTGACCGAGCGGGTCGCCGCCCTGGAGCATGAAGTCGGGGATGATGCGGTGGAAGACGGTGCCGTTGTAGAGCGGCTCCTTCGTCTTCGCACCCGTGGCGGGGTGGGTCCACTCGATGTCGCCGGTCGCGAGACCGACGAAGTTGCGGACCGTCTTGGGAGCGTGGTTCCCGTAGAGGTTGACGACGATGTCGCCCTTGTTGGTGTGGAACGTCGCGACTGCGGTGTGCAAAGGCATGCTCGGATTCTCGCACAGCGCGTCTGTAGGCCCCTGCAACGCCCGGTGTCAATGCGCTGGGTGCGCGATGCGGACGCCGATCGATGAGTGGCAGTATTGAGGCGTTCGCTGCTCGTAGCCGATGGAGGACCAACATGGGTCTGTCACGTAAGCACAAGAAGGACCTCAAGCGTCTTCGCAAGAACGCCGAGGCGGTCTGGGGCGAGCAGCAGGAGGTGCTGGCGCACGCGGCCTCCGTGCTCGAGAAGAGCCGCCGCCACGCGTCGAAGTACGCCAAGAAGGAGCTCGTCCCCTTCGTCAAGGACACGTACGACTCGCGCGTCAAGCCGGTCTACGACAACGGCGTCTCGGCCGTCGAGGGTACGTACTCCTCGGCCCGCAACGCCTACAAGCACAAGGTCGTCCCGACCTTCGCCGCTGTCGGTGGCACGGCCGCCGCCGCCTTCGAGGCCGCCAAGGACTCGAAGAACCGCGCGAAGCTCGCCGAGATCTCGAAGGCGCGCTGGGAGGAGCTCACCACTCCCCCGAAGAAGAAGAGCAAGGTCGGCACGGTCTTCGCGATCGGCGCCGCGCTGGTCGCGGTCGGCGGCATCGGCTACGCCGTCTGGCAGACGTTCCGCGCGGACGACGAGCTGTGGGTCGCCGAGGACGAGCCGCAGAGCGCCGCGCAGAACGCGGCCTCGACCGCTTCCTGACGTTCTCGTCGCTGGAGCCGGGCCCCTCAGGGGGTCCGGCCCCGTCGCATGCCCGGGTTAGGCTTCTGCGGTGGACATCCGGGTCGCCGCGTACGGCGTGATCATCGACGGCGAGCGGATGCTGCTCGCGCACTGGAGCCAGGGCCCGTGGTCGGCCTGGACGCTTCCGGGCGGCGGGATCGACGAGGGCGAGTCGCCCGCCGACGCCGCGGTCCGCGAGATCTTCGAGGAGACGGGCTACCGCGCCGAGCTCGAGGCCCTCATCGGCGTGGACTCGCACGTGATCCCCGCGCACCGGCGCAGCGATCCCGAGGCCGGCCCCCTGCACGCCATCCGCGTCGTCTACCGCGCCCGCATCGTGGGCGGCGAGCTCACGCACGAGGTGGACGGCTCCACGGACGCCGCCGCCTGGTTCCCCCTGAGCGACGTCGAGGAGCTGGAGCGCGTCGAGCTCGTCGACGCGGCCCTGACCATGAACGAGGCCTGGCTCCTCCGCTGACGGTGCCCGGGAATCCCCGGCCGCGCCCCGGCGTTCCCTTCGTCGTGATCGTCGAGCTCTACACCTCCGCCTTCTGCGGCGCCTGCCATGCCGCGCGCTCGGTGCTGGAGCGGGCCGCGGAGCTCGTCCCCGCCGCCGAGATCCGCGAGCGCGACGTGGCCTTCCACCCCGTCGAGGCCGAGGCCGCCGGTGTCCGCTCGACCCCCACCGTCGTCGTGCGCGATACGGCCGGAGAGGTGGTCTTCCGGGCGGAGGGCGCTCCCTCCCTTCCGCAGGCTCTCGCCGCTCTGGCCCTCGCCCTGCCCGCGTAGGGTGGCCGCGGGAGGACCGATGCACCGTCGCGCTGCGCTCGCGAGCACCGTCGTTCTGCTCGGCGCCCTCGCGCTCTCGGGATGCGCCTCCGAGGAGCCGGTGACCACGGCCGCGGTCGGGCTCGGACGGGGCGGCGAGCGGGGCGAGGTCCTCGGCGTCGTCGTCGTGTGCTCGGGGTCCGTCGACGGCCTCGACCTCGCCGCCTCCGACTCCGCCCCCCTGACCATCGGCGACGGGCTGCGGAGGGTCACCCGCTGGGTCTCCCCGTCACCGGTCACGCAGCTGGGCGCGACCGACCTCTCCGGATCCACGGTCTGGCCGGCCGACACGGTGATCGAGCGGTTCCCGCTCGGCGTCGACCTCGCGCTGGGCGCCTACGCGACCGACCGCTCCGTGCTCGCCCGCCCGGTCGTCTTCACGGCCGAGCAGTTCGACACGCTCTCCGTCGGTGAGATCATCGTCGGCGACATCCGCGACGGCACGTCCGAGACCCTCTCGGTCCAGCAGTTCCTGGGCCTCGCCTGCGTGGACCGCTGAGCGGGACGGCTCGGCCGTCCGAGCGGCGACCTCGATCGCACGACCGCACGGTCGGCGACAGGAGAGCCCGCCGGCGTTCACGCCGACGGGAGTGCCGACGCGCGGGACCACCCCGGATGTGGGCCGGTGGACCAGAAGGGCCGGCGAAGGGGAAGCACCCGCGAGAGGGGAGGAAGTGTGGAGCCTAGGAGATTCGAACTCCTGACATCCTGCTTGCAAAGCAGGCGCTCTACCAACTGAGCTAAGGCCCCGGGCCGGAGACGGGGCGATCCGACTCCGAGAGTCGAACGGCCCGCCACCGCGAGGTGACGGGCCGTTCGGACCGGGTGGGGGTACCAGGACTTGAACCTGGGACCTCTTCATTATCAGTGAAGCGCTCTAACCGCCTGAGCTATACCCCCGGAATGGCCAGAGGAGACTCTACCCGACATCGAGCAGGAATCCCAATCGGCCGGACCGTGCGCCCTACTGGTTGGTGAAGCCCACCAGGAGGCCGCCGGTGATCTTGACGCTGAGGTTGTACAGCAGCGCCACGATCGCGCCGAGCGCGGTGGTGACGATGGTGTTCAGCACCGCGACGACGATCGCGAAGCCCATGACCTGCGGCAGCGAGATGATCGTGTTGAGGTCGAACGCCTCGGCGCCGGCGATGTCCTGCACGAGGCCGTTGACCTCGTCGAACACGCCCGTCTGGGCCAGGACCGTGTAGACCAGGTAGACGACGACGATCGTGATGATCGCGAGCGTCAGGCCCAGCAGGAACGAGAGCTTCACGGCCGACCAGAAGTCGACGTAGACGAGCTTCAGGCGGACCTGCTTCGCCGCCGGGCTCTTCGCGGACTTCCTGGCGAGCTTCTCGGCGACGGTGCTACTCATCTACGGACCCATCCTCCTCCGACACCGGAGCGGACTCGGCCGGCGCCGCGGCGTCGGGATCCTCGTCCTGGGCGTCGAGATTGCGTTCGGTGTTCTTGGCGAGTGCGATGATGCGGTCGTCCTCAGCGAATCGTGCGAAGACGACTCCCATGGTGTCGCGACCCTTGGCCGGTACCTCGGCCACCGCAGAGCGTACCACCTTGCCGCTGGCGAGCACGACGAGCACCTCGTCGTCCTCTCCGGTGATGATGGCGCCCACGAGGTCGCCGCGCTTCTCCTCGAGCTTGGCCACCTTGATGCCGAGCCCGCCGCGTCCCTGGAGGCGGTACTGGTCGACCGCGGTGCGCTTGGCGTAGCCGCCCTCGGTGACCACGAAGACGAAGCCCTCGTCGCTGACGACGTTGGCATCGAGGAGGCGGTCCTCCCCGCGGAACGACATGCCGCGGACTCCGGAGGTGGAGCGGCCCATCGGACGCAGCGCCTCGTCGGACGCGGTGAAGCGGATCGACATGCCCTTGCGGGAGACCAGCAGCACGTCGCTGTCCTCCTCGACCAGGAGCGCCGAGACGAGCTCGTCGCCGTCGCGCAGCTTGATCGCGATGATGCCGCCGGAGCGGTTCGTGTCGTACTCCGAGAGGGCCGTCTTCTTCACGAGGCCGTCGCGCGTGGCGAGCACGAGGTAGCGGGCCGCCTCGTAGTCGCGGATGTCGAGGATCTGCGCGATCTGCTCCCCCGGCTCGAGCGCGAGCAGGTTCGCGATGTGCTGGCCCTTGGCGTCGCGGCCGGCCTCCTGCAGCTCGTAGGTCTTGGCGCGGTACACGCGGCCGGTGTTCGTGAAGAACAGGAGCCAGTGGTGCGTGGTGGTGACGAAGAAGTGCTCGACGATGTCGTCGGCCTTCAGCTGCGCGCCGCGCACGCCGCGGCCGCCGCGGTGCTGCGCCCGGTAGGAGTCGCTCCGAGTGCGCTTGAGGTAGCCGCCGCGGGTGACGGTGACGACCATCTCCTCCTCGGGGATCAGGTCCTCGACGCTCATGTCGCCGTCGAACCCGAAGAGGATCTCGGTGCGGCGGTCGTCGCCGAAGCGGTCGACGATCTCGTCGAGCTCGTCCGAGATGATCGTGCGCTGGCGCTCCGGGCTCGCGAGGATCGACTTGTAGTCCTCGATCTCGGCCTGGATCCGGTCGTGCTCGTCGATGATCTTCTGGCGCTCGAGGGCCGCGAGGCGGCGCAGCTGCATGTCGAGGATGGCGCGGGACTGCACCTCGTCGATGTCGAGCAGCTCCATCAGGCCGTCGCGCGCCTCCTCCACGGTGGGGGAGCGGCGGATGAGGGCGATGACCTCGTCGAGCGCGTCGAGCGCCTTGAGGTAGCCGCGCAGGATGTGGATCCGCGCCTCCGCCTCGTCGAGGAGGTACTGGGTGCGGCGCACGATGACCTCGACCTGGTGGTCGACCCACGCGCGGATGAAGCCGTCGAGCGAGAGCGTGCGCGGGATGCCGTCGACGATCGCGAGCATGTTCGCGCCGAAGTTCTCCTGCAGCGGCGTGTGCTTGTAGAGGTTGTTCAGCACCACCTTCGCCACGGCGTCGCGCTTGAGGACGACGACGAGGCGCTGGCCGGTGCGACCGGAGGTCTCGTCGCGGATGTCGGCGATGCCCGAGACGCGCCCGTCCTTGACCAGCTCGGCGATCTTGATCGCCAGGTTGTCCGGGTTCACCTGGTACGGCAGCTCGGTGACGACGAGGCAGGTGCGGCCCTGGATCTCCTCGATGGAGACGACGGCGCGCATCGTGATCGAGCCGCGGCCGGTGCGGTACGCGTCCTGGATGCCGCGGACGCCGAGGATCTGCGCACCGGTGGGGAAGTCGGGTCCCTTGATCCGCTGCAGCAGCGCCTCGAGGAGCTCCTCGCGCGTCGCGTCCGGGTTCTCGAGCGCCCACTTGGCGCCGGCGGCGACCTCGCGCAGGTTGTGCGGCGGGATGTTGGTCGCCATGCCGACCGCGATGCCGACGGAGCCGTTGACGAGCAGGTTCGGGAACCGGGCCGGCAGGATCGCCGGCTCGCGCGTGCGGCCGTCGTAGTTGTCCTGGAAGTCGACGGTGTTCTTGTCGATGTCGCGGACCATCTCGAGCGCGAGCGGCGCCATCTTGGTCTCGGTGTACCGGGGGGCGGCCGCGCCGTCGTTGCCGGGGGAGCCGAAGTTGCCCTGCCCGAGCGCGAGCGGGTAGCGGAGGCTCCACGGCTGCACCAGACGGACCAGCGCGTCGTAGATCGCGGAGTCGCCGTGCGGGTGGAACTGGCCCATCACGTCGCCGACGACGCGCGAGCACTTCGAGAACGCCTTGTCGGGGCGGTAGCCGCCGTCGTACATGGCGTAGATCACGCGGCGGTGCACGGGCTTCAGGCCGTCGCGCACCTCCGGCAGGGCTCGCCCGACGATGACGCTCATCGCGTAGTCGAGGTAGGAGCGCTGCATCTCGAGCTGCAGGTCGACCGGCTCGATCTTGTCGTGACCGTGGATCACCACACCGGTCTCGGTGACGATGTCATCGCTCTCGTCCGGGCCGGTGGGGGTGGTGGGTTCTTCTGCCATGGTCTCTGGTCTCTCAGGTGGGTCCGTGCCCCGGAGGAGCGGGGGCGGCGGTCGCGCTGGGTGTCAGGTGTGTCGTCGGTGTGCGGGCCGGTGAGGGCCTCTGTCGCGTTCTGGTCGAGGATGCGGCCCATCGAGGGCCGCCGTCACGTGTTCGAGATGCTCGCGAGGGCGGTCCACTGGACCGCCCGGCCGCCGCCTCTCGCAGGACGTCCGCTTCCTCGACAGCTAGATGTCGAGGAAACGGACGTCCTTCGCATTCTTCTGGATGAAGGAGCGGCGGGACTCGACGTCCTCTCCCATGAGGGTGGAGAAGATCTCGTCGGCCGCGGCCGCGTCGTCGAGCGTGACCTGGAGGAGGGTCCGCGTGGCGGGGTCCATCGTGGTCTCCCACAGCTCCTTGTAGTCCATCTCGCCGAGGCCCTTGTAGCGCTGGATGCCGTTCTCCTTGGGCATGCGCTTGTTGGTCGCCGAGCCGTGCGCGATCAGGGCGTCGCGCTCGCGGTCGCTGTAGACGTACTCGTGCGGGGAGTTCGACCACTTGAGGCGGTACAGCGGCGGCTGCGCGAGGTAGACGTAGCCGAGGTCGATCAGCGGGCGCATGTAGCGGAAGAGGAGCGTCAGCAGCAGCGTCGTGATGTGCTGGCCGTCGACGTCGGCGTCGGCCATCAGGATGATCTTGTGGTACCGCGCCTTGTCGGGGTTGAAGTCCTCGCCGATGCCGGCGCCGAACGCCGTGATCATCGCCTGGACCTCGTTGTTGCCGAGAGCGCGGTCGAGCCGCGCCTTCTCGACGTTGAGGATCTTGCCGCGGAGGGGGAGGATCGCCTGCGTCTCGGGATTGCGGCCCTGCACCGCGGATCCTCCCGCCGAGTCGCCCTCGACGATGAAGATCTCGGAGATCGACGGGTCCTTGGACTGGCAGTCCTTGAGCTTGCCCGGCATGCCGCCGCCCTCGAGCAGGCCCTTGCGGCGGGCGGTCTCGCGCGCCTTCCGCGCCGCCATGCGGGCCGAGGCCGCCTGGATCGCCTTGCGGATGATGTCCTTGGCCTGGGACGGGTTGCGGTCGAACCAGTCGGCCAGCTGCTCGCCGGCCACGCGCTGCACGAACGCCTTCGCCTCGGTGTTGCCGAGCTTCGTCTTGGTCTGGCCCTCGAACTGCGGCTCGCCGAGCTTGATCGACACGACGGCGGTGAGGCCCTCGCGGATGTCGTCGCCCGAGAGGTTCTCGTCCTTCTCCTTGAGCAGGTTGTTCGCGCGCGCGTAGCGGTTGACCAGAGTGGTCAGCGCGGCGCGGAAGCCCTCCTCGTGGGTGCCGCCCTCGTGGGTGTTGATGGTGTTCGCGTAGGTGTGGACGCTCTCGGTGTAGGCCGTGGTCCACTGCATCGCGACCTCGAGCGAGATGCGGCGCTCGGTGTCCTCGGACTCGAAGTCGATGATCTCGGAGTGCACGAGGTCCGACTTCTTCAGCGAGTTGATGTACTCGACGTAGTCGACGAGGCCCTTCTCGTAGTGGAAGACGTCGGTCCGGTCGCCCTCGGTCTCGTTCTCGCCCTCCCCCTCGAACTCGACCTCGTTCTGGTCGGTCAGCGCGATGCGCAGGCCCTTGTTGAGGAACGCCATCTGCTGGAAGCGCGCGCGCAGGGTCTCGTAGTCGAACTCGACCGTCTCGAAGATGCCGGCGTTGGGCCAGAAGGTGATCGTCGTGCCGGTCTCGTCGCTGGCCTCGCCCTTCTCGAGCGGGGCGTCCGGCACTCCGTCGGTGAAGCTCATCCGGTACACGGCGCCCTGGCGCTTGACCTCGACGTCGAGGCGCGTCGACAGCGCGTTGACCACGGAGGAGCCGACGCCGTGCAGGCCGCCGGAGACCGCGTAGCCGCCGCCGCCGAACTTGCCGCCGGCGTGCAGCACGGTGAGGACCAGCTCGACCGTGGAGATGCCCTCGGTCGGGTGCATGTCGACCGGGATGCCGCGGCCGTTGTCGGAGACGGTGACGCCACCGTCGGCGCGCATCAGGATCTCGATGTTGTCGCAGTAGCCCGCGAGCGCCTCGTCGACGGCGTTGTCGACGATCTCGTAGACCAGGTGGTGCAGACCGCGCGGACCCGTGGATCCGATGTACATGCCGGGGCGCTTGCGGACCGCCTCGAGGCCCTCGAGGACCTGGATCTGGTTCGCGCCGTAGTCGCCGGACGACTTGGTCGACATGCTCTCGTGCGGAGCGGAGGGGGCTGCTGAGCCGTTCGCGTCCAGGTCGTTCGCTGCGGGTGACGTGGAGTCGTTCGGCTCGTGAGTCATAGCTGTGGAGTTCTCCTCTGACGGTCCGTCGCGACGCGCACGGTGATCTGGAGATCGCCCGCGCGGCGGCGTCACTGCGGTTCGGCGGCCCTCCATTCTACCGCGTGCCGGGTCGATCCGAAGCGCTGGACGGCGATCTGAGGCGCGAAAGATCGGCGGTCGACCGAAAATGCGTCCTCAGCCGTAGGTGTCGCGCGGACCACGCCCTGGAATCGACCTGGGACCCTTTTTCCAGTTCGGGACGTCCGGGCCCTGGAAACGGATCGACGCGATGCCGGCGTCGGGGAAGTTCACCGCGATGTGGTTCATGATCTCGATCCGCATCAACCGGAGCTGCGTCGACCACGCCGTGGACTCGCACGCGACCGTCAGCACGCCGTCGACGACGCCCACCGGAGTCGAGTGCTTCGCGGTCTCCTCGCCGGCGATCGCCGTCCACGACGACATCAGGTCGCCCTGCGCCAGCGGTGCCGTCCAGCCGAGCTTCACGGTGAGGGAGTCGAGGACGTCGCCGAGGTCGTGCGGGTCGCGGCCCTTGCCGAACGGGATCGCGTCGCCCTTGGGCTCGGCGCGCTCGACGGTCTTCCGGATGCGGCGCGGGCCGTCGGCGCCGAACACCTCCTTGAGGTGCCGGTAGACGCGGGCGGCCTCGGAGTCGGGGGCGGGGGCTCCGCGGCGGGGGGAGTCAGCCATCGGACGGCTCCGACGGGGCGGGCGGCTCCGGGGACGCGGGATCTGTGGACGCCGGCGCTGGGGACGCGGGCTCCGAGGAGGACGCCGCGGCGGAGGAGACGACACCAGGAGAAGGGGAGTCGGACGAGACCGGATCGGGAGAAGAGGAGTGGGAGGACTCGGGACCGGGAGGAGGGGAGTCGGAGGACACCGGATCGGACGAGGCGGAGTCGGGTGCGATCGGCTCCGGCACGGCCATCGGCGCGGCGTCGGCGCCCGTGCCGACGATCCGGCCGGCCTCGATCCGCACGGTGTGCGCGGCCAGCGCCTCCGGGACGTCGTCGAAGACGGCCGCGGTGATCAGGACCTGCTCGTAGTCGGCGACCACCGAGGCGAGCCGCTCGCGCCGGCGCGCGTCCAGCTCGGCGAAGACGTCGTCGAGCATCAGCACCGGATCGCCCATGGGGGAGTCGCGCCGGAGCAGCTCCGCGGCGCCCAGCTTCAGCGCCAGCGCGAACGACCAGCTCTCGCCGTGGCTGGCGTAGCCCTTGGCCGGCAGCGCGTTCAGCTCGAACTGCACGTCGTCGCGGTGCGGGCCGACGAGGGAGACGCCTCGGTCGAGCTCGCGGCGGCGCACCCCGGCCAGGGCGGACGCGAACGCCTCCGCCAGTCCCTCGCCCGCCGCCGGTGACGCGGCGCCCGGCTGCTCCACGGGCTCGCCGTCGTCGTCGACCGCGCCCTCGATGCTCAGGCGGGAGCGGAGCACCGGACGCTGGTCGGCACCGGCGACCGCCTCGTACGCGGCGCGCACGGGTCCGCTCAGCTCCTCCACCAGGGTGAGGCGCGACTGCATGATCTCGGTCCCGAGCGCGATCAGGCGCTCGTCCCAGATGTCGAGGGTGCCGAGCTTCGAGGGGTCGCGGACGCCGCTCGCCCGTGCGGACTTGAGCAGCGAGTTGCGCTGGCGCAGCACCCGCTCGTAGTCGGCCTGGACGGCGCTCATCCGCGGGGAGCGGAGGATCACCAGCTGGTCGACGAAGCGGCGGCGGGCCGACGGATCGCCGCGGATGAGGAGGAGGTCCTCCGGCGCGAAGAGGACGCTGGAGAAGAAGCGGGGGAGCTCGCGCGGCTTGATCCCGCCGCGGTTGATCTGCGCGCGGTTGGGGGAGGAGCGGTTGATCTGCACCTCGGCCAGCAGGTCGCGCTCGCCGTTGCGGAGGCGGGCGCGCACCACGGCACTGTCCCGGCCGGCGCGGATGAGCGCCTGGTCGCTCGACACGCGGTGCGAGCCCAGGGTGGAGAGGTAGCCGAGAGATTCGACGAGGTTCGTCTTGCCCTGGCCGTTGCGGCCGACGAAGAGGTTCGGTCCGGGCACGAGCTCGACGTCGACCGACTCGTAGTTCCGGAAGTCGCTGAGCGCCAGCTGCGTCACCTGCACGTCGCGCTCCTCTCCTCCACCCGTCGTCGCGGGCCTTCACTGCACCCCTGCGGGCTCCTGGCCCGTCTCGCTCGGCCGATCCACCCGCTCCGGCGCCTGCGGCCCGCTGTCCCACGGTCGGCCAGGCCTTCGCCCCCGGTCTCGACACACCCCTGCGGGCTACTCGACCGG
This sequence comes from Rathayibacter sp. AY1E2, assembly GCF_002932325.1. Lineage (NCBI taxonomy): Bacteria > Bacillati > Actinomycetota > Actinomycetes > Micrococcales > Microbacteriaceae > Rathayibacter > Rathayibacter sp. AY1E2. The sequence continues at coordinate 164,595 of NZ_PSVO01000005.1, read as the reverse complement.
CACGGCGGCGGAACCGTCCGGGACGCGGATCCCGATACGCCCCTCCGGGCCACTACTCGCTCACCATGATCGGCGGCGCCCCGTCCCCGCCCGTGAAGGCGGCCGAAGGCCCGCCGCCCGACGTTCGTAGCGAGGTGGAGGCGGCCGGAGGCCCGCCGCCTCCGTGAGAGCATCCCTGCCTCACGGGGGCGGCGGGCCGCAGTCCGCCGTCCGTCACCGGCCCTGCGGAACGCGCCCCCCTCGGGAAGCCGACCGCCGTGAGGACTGCCGGAGGCAGTCCTCACCAGCCGACTCAGTCGACGGCCTTGACGGAGTGCCCGCCGAACTGGTTGCGGAGCGCTGCGACGGCCTTCATCGCGGGGGAGTCCTCCTGGCGGGAGACGAAGCGGGCGAAGATCGAGGCGCTGATCGTGGGCACCGGGACGGCGTTGTTGATGGCCTCCTCGATGGTCCAGCGGCCCTCGCCCGAGTCCTGCACGTAGCCCTCGATGTTCTTGAAGTCCGGGTCCTGCTCGAGGGCGCGGACGAGGAGCTCGAGCAGCCAGGACCGCACGACCGTGCCGCGCTGCCAGGCCTTGAAGGTGCCGGTGACGTCCTTGATGATGTCGCTGCGGGTCTCGAGCAGCTCGTAGCCCTCGGCGAACGCCTGCATCAGGGCGTACTCGATGCCGTTGTGGACCATCTTCGCGTAGTGGCCGGCGCCGACCTCGCCGACGTGGACGAAGCCCTCCTCGCGGGGGCCCTCCGGGCGCAGCGCGTCGAAGACGGGCATGGCGTACTCGACGAGCTCCTTCGGGCCGCCGACCATCAGGCCGTAGCCGTTCTGGAGTCCCCAGACGCCGCCCGAGACGCCCGCGTCGATGTAGTGGATGCCCTTGGGCTTCAGCAGCGCGTCGTGCTTGAAGTCCTCGGTGAAGCGGGAGTTGCCGCCGTCGATGACGAGGTCGCCCTCGCTGAGCTTCTCCGACAGGTCCTTGACGACCGCGTCGGTGATCTCGCCGGCCGGCACCATCACCCAGACGATGCGGGGCGAGGGGAGTGCGGCGATCATCTCGTCGAGAGAGGCCGCGTCCGAGACGTCGGGATTGCGGTCGTAGCCGGTGACCTCGAGCCCCTTGGAGCGGAGGCGGGAGCGCATGTTGTCGCCCATCTTGCCGAGGCCGACGAGTCCGATGTGCATGGTGAACCTTCCTGGATTCGTTGTCCGGCGGGCGGGCGCTCGTCGGGAGCGGGGCGGTCGCGGCTCTGCGATCCGGGGAGTGGTCAGCGCAGCAGCAGGTTGGGCTGGAGCAGGTAGCGGTAGCTGTCGCTGCCGGGCTGCTCCCGCGAGGTCTGCGCGGTGATCAGGACGGGGCCGGGCTTGTTGGGGTTCTCGGTCTTCGTGAACGCGATGCGCACGAACTCCGAGTGGACGGCGGCGAGGCCGTCGAGCAGGAACTGCGGCTTGAGCGAGACGACCACGTCGTCGCCGGTCACGATCGCGTCGATGCTCTCGGACGCCTGCGCCTGCTCCGAGCCGATGGCCTCGAGGGTGAGGCCGTCGCTGCTGAAGCTGAAGCGGAGGGCCGCCTCGCGCTCGAGCACGAGCGAGACGCGTCGGGTGGCCTCGATGAGGTCGCTGGTCGACATGACCGCGTAGTTCTCGACGGAGGCGGGGAAGAGGCGCTTCACGGGCGGGAAGTTGCCCTTGATCAGCAGCGAGGTGACGGTCTTGCGGTCCGCGGTGAAGGCGATCAGCTCGCGCTCGTCGCGGTTGGTGATCGCGACGGAGACGGTGCCGGAGTGGCCGAAGGTCTTTCCGACCTCCTGCAGCGTGCGCGCGGGCACGAGGGCGGTGAGCGGCTGGGTGGGCGCGGGGTTGTCCCCGTTGTCCCAGTCGATCTCGCGGACGGCGACGCGGTAGCGGTCCGTCGCGACGAGGCCGATCGTGTTCTCGGTGATCTCGAGCTGCACGCCGGTGATGACGGGGGTCACGTCGTCGCGGGAGGCGGCGACCGCCACCTGCGAGACGGCGGCCGCGAAGGCGTCGGCCGGGACGAGGCCGGTGGAGGCATCGATCTCGGGGATGCTCGGGTACTCCTCCACGGGCATCTGCAGGAGCGTGAAGTGCGCCGAGCCGGCCGAGACCGAGACGCGCGACTCCTCCGTGGCGATGCGCACGGGAGCGTTGGGGAGGCGGTTCGCGATGTCGGCGAGCAGACGGCCCGAGACGAGCACGGTGCCCGTCTCCTCCACGTCGGCCGCGATCTGCGTCTGCGCGGACACCTCGTAGTCGAAGGAGGACAGCGTCAGACCCTCGGAGGTCGCCTCGATGAGGACTCCGGAGAGGATCGGCAGGGTCGTGCGCTGCGGAAGCAGCTTGACCGCGAAGGACACCGCCTCGCTGAAGACATCGCGGTTGGCTTGGAACCTCACGAGTACACCCCTGACGAGTCGCGGACGAAGACCGTCGCCCATCGTACCCGCCGGGCTCGACGAGCTCGGAAGGGGGTGGACCGCCGAGCACTCCCGAGCCGCTGTGGAGAGGTTGCCGGTCGAGGCTTCATTAAAGAGAGAACTGCGTTAACAGTGTTAACACGTGTGGAAACTGTGGAAAACGCTTCGGACCCCTACTCCTGGGTGGGATCGGAGGGACCCGCCCCTGTGGAGGGAGTGTGAGCGGGCCCGTGGACGCCCTGTGGAGCGATCCGGGCCGACCGGTCGCCCTCCACAGGCGGGCTCTCCCGGCGCACAGTCCCGAGGCGGTTGTCCACAGTTATCCACAGGTTCCTCACACTGTGGAAATCGGCCCTCCGGGGCGCGCGAGGCGGCGTGTCCGAGGCGCGCGCGGTGGGTCGAGGAGTCCGTCGACGACTTCTCCGGGTCACGACGGAGACCGTCGAACGCGGCTCGCGCCGTCCGAGCGGCGCGGAAGACGATGCGCGCTCCCTCTCCCCTGCGCTGCTCTCCTGGCCGTCGCACGGCGGATCGACACCGTCCGATCGCACGCCAGCCGCTCAGCCGCTCACCCGGACCCCTTGAGCACGTGCGGTTCATGCTGGTCGAGTAGCCCCAGCGAGCCGTATCGAGACCCCCGCCAGCGCCTTCGCCTGATCTCGACGCGCGCCGACACCGACGTCCTGCTGCTCGTGCCGCGATCCCCGTCGCTCCCTCCCCTCACACGAGGAAAGGGGAGCGACTACCCGACCACCGCGCACGGACGCCGATGGACCCCGGGGCACGCCACCCGGGACAGGTGGTCCCGGGGGCCGTACGACTGCGGGCTAGCGGTTCGTCTTGATGCGGGTGGTCAGCTCGGTGACCTGGTTGTAGATGCTGCGGCGCTCCTTCATGAGCTCCGAGATCTTCTTGTTCGCGTACATGACCGTGGTGTGGTCGCGGTTGCCGAACAGCTGGCCGATCTTGGGCAGCGAGAGGTTCGTCAGCTCCCGGCACAGGTACATGGCGATCTGGCGCGCGGTGGCGACGGCCTGCGAGCGCGACGAGCCGTAGAGGTCGTCGACCGTGAGCTTGAAGTAGTCCGCGGTGTGGTTGATGATGTCGACCGGCGAGATGACGTTGTCCTCGTCGAGCGTGATCAGGTCCTTCAGCACGGTCTGCACGAGCGACATGTCGACCGGCGTCCGGTTCAGGCTCGCGAACGCGGTGACGCGGATGAGCGTCCCCTCGAGCTCGCGGATGTTGCTCGACACCTTCGACGCCATGAACTCGAGGATGTCGTCGGGCACGAGCAGCTTCTCGCTGACCGCCTTCTTGCGGAGGATCGCGATGCGGGTCTCGAGGTCGGGAGCCTGCACATCGGTGATGAGGCCCCACTCGAAGCGCGAGCGCATCCGGTCCTCGAAGCCCGTCAGGGCCTTCGGCGGCAGATCGGACGTGATCACGACCTGCTTGTTGTGGTCGTGCAGCTGGTTGAAGGTGTGGAAGAACGCCTCCTGCGTCTCCGCCTTCCCCTGCAGGAACTGGATGTCGTCGATCAGGAGGATGTCGACGTTGCGGTAGCGGCCGTGGAAGGCGTTGCCCCGGTTGTTCGCGATCGAGTTGATGAAGTCGTTCGTGAACTCCTCGCTCGAGACGTACCGCACGCGGATCCCCGGGTAGAGGCTCATCGCGTAGTGGCCGATGGCGTGGAGGAGGTGCGTCTTGCCGAGCCCGGAGTCGCCGTAGACGAAGAGCGGGTTGTAGGCCTTGGCGGGAGCCTCGGCGACCGCGACGGCCGCGGCGTGCGCGAACCGGTTGGAGCCTCCGATGACGAAGTTGTCGAAGCTGTACTTCGGGTTCAGCCGGGTGTCGGTCGCCGGCACGGTCCGCAGCTCCTCGACCCCGCGGGTCGGCGCGACCGTCGCCGAGGAGGCGGTGATCGGCTCGAACGGGTTCATCGACTCCTGCGACGACGGGGAGCTGAGGGGCTCGTGCTCGATGTCGGGGTTCACCACGAAGGCGAACGTCGTGACGCCGAAGGAGTCGTCGAGCGTCCCGATCGCGCTGAGCAGGGGCACGCGCACGCGCTGCTCGAGCATCCCGCGGGTGAACTCGTTCGGGACCTCCAGGTAGAAGGTGCCCGCCATGATGCCCTTGGGCTCCACGAGCGAGACGAACCCGTAGAGGGGAGCGGTGATCCGCTCGTCCTGGGACAGTGCGCCGAGGATCACGTTCCACGCGTCGACCATCGACGTGTCGTCTGCCATCTGTCTCCGGTCCTGGGTGCTGTCGCTGTGAAGTCGCTGCGGGATCGCCGTCTCCGCCGGACCCGTCTCCGCCCGCTGCAGGGGCGTCGCGGACCGGGCGCGGAGCCGGGTCTCGAGTGCCGCTCTCTCCACAGGGTTGTCCACCGGCCTCGAGCGATGCCTGTGCGGGCGCGGGAGGACGCGGATCCCACCTGTGGATAACTGCGGCTCAACACCGTAACGAACGGAGCCGACGGGAGACAAATCCACCACAGCGACACCCGCGTGTCAATGCGCGGAACCCCGTGTCCCGTGTGCATGATCGAGGTTTCGCGCCGTCCACATTTGACCGGTGACGGAACAGGCCGTAGTTTAAATCAGTTGACGCCTGCCCGGTGTCGTCCGTGCGGCCCTCGCAGGCCGAGCGGATTCCGCAGCCGGGCACCCCTTCTTCCCGGAGGATCCGAGTCTCCGCCCGAGCGGGTGGTGCCGGTTCGCGCCGCGGAACACGTACGTGGAGATCTGATTATGAGCAAGCGAACCTTCCAGCCGAACAACCGTCGTCGCGCCAAGGTGCACGGCTTCCGTCTGCGCATGCGCACCCGTGCCGGCCGCGGCATCCTCAGCGCGCGCCGCGCCAAGGGGCGCACCGAGCTCTCCGCCTAGCAGCGAGCGGTACCGACCAGCGGTGCTGGCCAGAGCCAATCGCATCGTCCACGGAGGCGAGTACCGGACAGTCGTCCGTCGCGGTGTGCGGTCCACAGGACCGCACACCGTCACGTATGTCCGCCGGTCCTCCGCGGGCGATCCGGCGCGGTTCGGGTTCATCGTCGCCAAGACGGTCGGCACCGCGGTGACGCGCAACACCGTCCGCCGCCGGCTCAAGGCCGTGGCGTTCGAGCTCGTCCCCGAGATCGACCCCGGCACCCAGGTCGTCGTCCGCGCGCTGCCCGGCAGCGCCGACGCCCCCTGGTCGGAGCTGCGCTCCGAGGTGTGGTCCGCGATGGCGCGAGCCGCGCGGAAGAGCGGGGCGTCCTCGTGACCGCCGTGATCCCCCGCCGCGAGGCACCGCTCGCCCGGCTCGGGTGGGCGATCCTCCTGCTGCCGCGGAACATCGGCGTCCTGCTCCTGATCGTCTACCGGGCGGTCGTGTCCCCTCTCTACGGGGACGTCTGCCGTTACTACCCCTCGTGCTCCGCGTACGCGCTCCAGGCGGTCCAGCTCCACGGGCTCGTCCTCGGCTCCGTCCTCGCGGCCCGCCGTCTGCTCCGCTGCCACCCGTGGGCGGCAGGCGGCATCGACGACGTCCCGACCTCGATCCCCCTGCACCGACCGGCTTCCGGCCGGACCCGCTTCGCCGTGACGCGAGCCGGGTTCGTCGTGGGCCCTCGAAAGGACTGACCCCACTCCATGGACCTCCTCGGCACGATCCTCTGGCCCCTCAAGTGGGTGGTCGAGCTGCTCCTCGTCGCCTTCCACCAGCTGCTGACCTTCACCGGCATGGAGGCGGCCGCGGGAATCACCTGGGTCCTCTCGATCGTCGGCCTGGTCATCGTCATCCGCGCCGCGCTCATCCCGATCTTCGTCAAGCAGATCAAGAGCCAGCGCCGGATGCTCGAGGTCGCGCCCCAGCTCAAGAAGATCCAGGACAAGTACAAGGGCAAGCGCGACCAGCTGTCCCGCGAGGCGATGTCCCGCGAGACCATGGAGCTCTACAAGAAGACGGGCACCAACCCGCTCGCCTCCTGCCTGCCCCTGCTGATCCAGATGCCGATCTTCTTCAGCCTGTTCTCGGTGCTGAACGCGGCGCAGCACAGCCAGAAGGGCGTGGGCCCGCTCGACGAGACGCTCGCCCGCCAGTTCGGCGAGGCGAACCTCTTCGGCGTCGCACCGCTGCACCAGTCGATCCAGGGCGCACTCGCCGAGGGCGGCCAGGAGCCGGTCATCATCATCGCGGTGATCATGGTCGTCCTGATGACCGCGTCGCAGTTCATCACGCAGCTGCAGATCGTGTCGAAGAACATGTCGCCCGAGGCGAAGGCCTCGCCGACGTTCAAGCAGCAGCGGATCCTGCTCTACATCCTCCCCCTCGTCTTCGCCTTCTCGGGCTTCGCCTTCCCCCTCGGCGTGATGTTCTACTGGCTGACCTCGAACATCTGGACGATGATCCAGCAGTTCATCGTCATCCGGAACATGCCGACCCCGGGCAGCGAGGCAGCCAAGGCCCGCGAGGAGCGCCTGCGCCGCAAGGGCAAGCTGGTCGAGGAGACCACGGCCGCCGGCGACGTCACCCTCGTCGAGAAGAAGGCCGTGCAGCGCACGCAGCCCGTGAGCAAGAACCGCTCCAAGAAGCAAGCCGGAAAGAAGTAGAGCCGCCATGACCGATCCGATGCAGACCATCACCGACGACGCGTCCGCACCCGTGGACGTGGACGCGTCCGCCGTCGACGAGGCGCCCGAGTCCACGCTCTCTCAGCTCGAGGACGAGGGGGACGTCGCCGCCGACTACATCGAGGAGTTCCTCGACATCTGCGATCTCGACGGCGACATCGACATCGAGGTCCGCAACGGCCGCGCCTACCTCTCGGTCACCGCCTCCGGCGACACGAACCTCCGGGTCCTCTCCCGTCCCGACGCCGTCCAGGCGCTGCAGGAGCTGACGCGACTGGCGGTCCAGACGAAGACCGGCGCGTTCTCCCGCCTCATCCTCGACATCGGCGGCTCCCGCGACGCCCGCGAGGCGGAGCTGGCCCAGCTGGTCGACCGCGCGATCGAGCGGATCGAGGACGGCGCGACGTCGGCCTCGCTCCCGCCCATGTCGTCGTACGAGCGCAAGCTGGTCCACGACATGGTGGGCGAGCGCGGCTTCGTGTCGGAGTCGCGTGGCGAGGCGCGCGAGCGCCACACCGTCATCACCCGCGGCTGAGCGGCGTGGAGTCGACCCTCGAGGCCGAGCCCGCAGCCGCTGCGGCGATCGCCGGCGACCGCCTGCCCCTCCTGCGGCGCTTCACGGAGGCTCTCGCCGACCAGGGTGAGGAGCGCGGCCTGATCGGGCCCTTGGAGCTCCCCCGTCTCTGGACGCGGCACGTGCTCAACAGCGCCCTGGTGGCCCCTCTCCTGCGTCCGGGACTGGTGGGTGATGTCGGCAGTGGCGCGGGCCTTCCCGGGCTCGTCCTGGCCATCGTGCGGCCCGACGTCCGCTTCGTGCTCATCGAGCCGATGGAGCGTCGCGTCGTCTGGCTTCAGGAGCAGGTCGACGGACTCGCACTCGAGAATGTCTCAGTTCTTCGCGCCCGTGCCGAAGAGGTGCAGCTCCCGGAGCCTTTCGACCAGGTGACCGCTCGGGCGGTCAGCGCCCTCTCGAAGCTGATCCCGCTGACCGCGCCGCTGCTGCGGCCCGGAGGCGAGCTGGTCCTGCTGAAGGGCATCAACGCCGAGAAGGAGATCGAGGCTGCGGCCAAGCAGATCCGTCGTTTCCGGCTCTCCCCGCCCGAGGTCGTCGTGCTCGGCGACGGCGTGCTCTCCGAGGTGACGAGGGTCGTCCGGGCTACAGTGGGTTGATCGCCACGACGCCGCAGTGAGCCCCCGACTCCTCGTCCGTCGACTCCTCGGTGCTGATGTCCGTCCCACTCGCTGAGCGAAGGTTTCACGTGAAACAAACCGATTCCGCCGGTCTGACCGGAGGCTTCGATTCCTCGACTCCCCTGGCCCGGGAGATCGCGGACATGACCCGTCGGCGCGCACTGCTGAACGCCCAGCCGCTGCCCAAGCCCGAGTCGACGCGCGTCATCACGATCTCGAATCAGAAGGGCGGCGTCGGCAAGACGACGACGACCGTCAACCTCGCCGCCGGGCTCGCCCGCGGTGAGGCGAAGGTGCTCGTCATCGACCTCGATCCGCAGGGGAACGCGTCGACGGCCCTGGGCATCGAGCACCGCGCCGAGACGGCCAGCGTGTACGACGTGATCGTCAACGACACTCCCCTCGCGGACGTCGTGCAGAAGAGCCCGGAGTTCGCCTCGCTCTACGGTGTGCCGGCGACCATCCACCTGGCCGGCGCTGAGATCGAGCTGGTCTCGCTCGTCGCACGCGAGCAGCGTCTCCGCCGCGCGCTCGACCGCATGCTCGACACCATGGACGAGCCGTTCGACTACGTCTTCATCGACTGCCCGCCGTCGCTCGGTCTGCTGACCATCAACGCGTTCGTCGCCGCTCGCGAGGTGCTCATCCCGATCCAGTGCGAGTACTACGCGCTCGAGGGGCTCAGCCAGCTGCTCAAGAACATCGACTTGATCGAGCGGCACCTCAATCCGAACCTCGGTGTCTCGACGATCCTCCTGACGATGTACGACGGCCGCACGAACCTCTCCCAGCAGGTGGCAGCGGATGTCCGAGAGCACTTCCCGAAGGAGGTGCTGCGGGCGGTGATCCCGCGCAACGTGAGGATCTCGGAGGCGCCGAGCTACGGACAGAGCGTGATCAGCTACGACCCGCAGTCGTCCGGTTCGCTGGCGTATCTGGAGGCGGCCGCGGAGATCGCACGACGCGGAGCCCGGAAGACACCCGAGACGGCATACGAAGGAGAGGCACGCTGATGGCGACCAAGCGCACGGGACTCGGCCGGGGGATCGGCTCGCTCATCCCGACCAGCGACGAGTCGCGCTCCCGGCCTGTCGACGTCTTCTTCCCTGATCAGGTCGGCGATTCGGCCCGTGCCGAGGAGCTCCTCGAGGTCCCTGGAGCGCGCTTGGCGCGACTCCCCCTGGCCGACATCACCCCCAACACGGCGCAGCCGCGGTCGGTGTTCGACGAGGACGACCTCGCGGAACTCGTCCACAGCATCCGCGAGTTCGGAGTGCTGCAGCCGATCGTCGTCCGGCCCGTGACGGCTCGCGGCGGAGCGAAGTACGAGCTCGTCATGGGTGAGCGCCGGTTCCGCGCCTCGAAGGCCGCGGGACTGACCACCATCCCCGCGGTCGTCAAGGACACGGCCGACGAGAACATGCTCCGCGACGCGCTGCTGGAGAACCTGCACCGCGCCGACCTCAACCCGCTCGAGGAGGCGTCCGCCTACCAGCAGCTCCTCAGCGACTTCGGGATCACCCAGGAGGCCCTGGCGACGCGGCTCGGACGTTCGCGGCCGCAGATCTCGAACACGCTCCGTCTCCTGCGGCTCCCGGCCGATGTGCAGGCCCGCGTCGCTGCCGGCGTCCTGACCGCAGGACACGCGCGTGCGGTTCTGTCCCTCGACGACGTCGAGATGATGCGCCGCCTGGCCGACAAGATCGTCAACGAGGACCTGTCCGTCCGTGCCGCCGAGGCTGCCGCCGCGCAGATGAAGGCGCCGCGGACGACCGTGCGTCCCGTGGTGGAGGAGCAGGGCGGGCACTCCGGACACCTCTCGTCGATCGCGGATCACCTCGGCGACCGGTTGAACACGCGCGTCAAGGTCACCCTGGGCGCACGTAAGGGCCAGATGGTCATCGACTTCGCCACCATCCAGGACCTGAACCGCATCCTCGCTGAGATCGGGGAGCCGACCGAGGTGTCGCTCGCTCCGTAGAGGGTCGGCCTAGCGGCCGCCACCGATCAGCCCTGCGGCTTGCGAGGGCGCGCGCTCGCTGTGTTCTCGGCAGTATCGCCGATCTGGCTGTGTCCCCTCCCCTCGTCAGTACCGTGATCGCAGAGATCATTACGCTTGAGGCGATCTACGAGTTGCCTTGTGGGCGGAGTATTCTCGGTTGTCGTCCTCTCTCTGATTGATAAGCCCTTCTGACCGGTACAGTCTGATGAAGTGGCCCCAGGTTCTGCGGGGCGCTGCTGACTCCGTGTCTGGTCGCGAATACGGCGGGTGTTGTCCATCGGTGATGATCGCCAGGTTTCTGTGGCATTGATCTCTGGATAGAGCAGCTCACGATGCGACTATATGGCGGTCGCGTAGGCGTGAAGTGCCGGATCGAGGATTGGCGGAGTTCAGACATCGTCGGTCTCCATAGTTCCAGTCGCGTTCAGTGGCTCGCTGGCGGGCGCAGGACTGGCACTTGGACTGGTCGTACTCGGTGCGGCTCTCCTCTGCCAGGGGCGACGCCCTCATCGCCGATAGTTGGCGGGAGCAATGTTTCACGTGAAACAGCCGTCCATCCGCCGCTGAGATGAGGACTCCCTTGGCTGACCGTGCATCGCATGTCCCTCGGAAGGAGCGCCTCCTGGGCCTCCAAGCATTGGCTGGCGGGCGGGCAAGTAAGACGAAATGCAGTACACTCCATTTTCGCGGATCGACGCCGATGTGATGAGTGGGTTCGCCGATGTCTGACGGAGGACCCCGCCGGCGGTCGCGCCCAGAGAGCACTGAAAGACTCAATGAAGGGCCGTTTCACGTGAAACGGTGCGCTCTAGGGCGGCCTGGCCCTTGAAGAGCCACGACCTCGTCTGGTCAATCAGGAGGCCCTAGTCGGCTTGACTCGCTCCACAGGACGCAACTTCTCCGATTGAAGCTGCTCAACGGCTGCGGAAGCGTTTCACGTGAGACGCCCCTGCCGAGAACCTTGGGCGCACGTGCGGATCATCGTGCGACGGACTTCGACCGCAGTGTTCGAACGAGATCGCTCGCCTGACCAACGAAATTCAGGCACCACCCCCCGACGCGGAGTTGAGGTCGGAGAACCAAGCGATAGGGGTCCCTTCGGGCCGTGGGTCTCGATACGTTGCATTGTGGCTACTCGACCAGCATGGCGACGGCTGGCTGGTGTCTATCAACGTCGATCGACCATGTTGTGTCTCTGCAGAGATGGCGCGGGCGGCAATCGTGGTGAGCCTCGATTCGACGCACAACTGCTCCTCACCGCTAGGTCTGCGGATATGGCCAGACAGTGGGCGTGGATACATCGCTCCAGGCAACGCTCACCAGGTACCCACTGGGGGTGGCCGGGTCTCGATACGCGGCAATGCGTCTACTCGACGAGCATGACGACGAGGACCAGGTGGCGATGGATGCCCGTAAGCCTGGTGAAAAGGTGGCGGCGGGGGCGGGATATACCACGCTGATCTGCGGATAATCGACCGGCGCGGCGACAGATGTCTAATGTTGGTGGGAGTCGATACGCGGCCTCGGGTTCTTCCCCGGGTTGCCACTACTGGTCTGCTGATGAAGACGTGGACCCGTTATTGAGCGGCTACTCGACCCGCATTGTAGGGAGAAGGCGGCGATAGAGGGTCCTGATCGGCCGCGACGCAATTACTCGTCTGGCATGGATTCGAGCACTCGTTCAGAACTCAGCAGCCACGTGATCAGGAGCGTATGCGCAGCGGACGACCGTTTCACGTGAAACGGTATTGAGTCAGGAGGCTGCGAGCTTCGCGAGGGTGGAGTAGACGTCGCCGAGGTAGCGGCCGGATGCCTCGATGGCCTGAGGAACGAGTGAGGTTTCGGTCATTCCGGGAAGGACGTTCGCGTCGAAGAACCAGGGGAGTCCGGCCTCGTCGATGATGAAGTCGAGGCGCGACAGATGGCGGAGCCCCAGCAGCTCGTGGATCGCGACGGCCACGCGGGACACTTCCTCCGTGATCTCCGGCGAGATCCGGGCCGGCGTGTAGAAGTGCGTCTCCCCCGCGTTGTAGCGCGCCTCGAAGGTGTACTGGCCCGCGACGGGTGCGATCTCGACAGGCGGCAGGGCGAAAGGACCGTCACCGAGGTCGAGAACACCGACGGAGACCTCGATCCCATGGATCTGCTGTTCGATGAGCACGACGTCGCCGTAGGTGTACGCCTCCACCATCGCTCGCGGGAGCTGCGCCGAGTCCGTCACGATGCTGACGCCCTGGGCCGAACCGCCCTGAGCGGGCTTCACCACGAGGGAGCCGGGCAGGTGCGCTTCGACCTGCTCCAGGATTCCGGCGGCTCCGAGCTCGCGGAAGGTCTCGCGGGGGAGGGTGACGGAGCGCGGGGTCGAGAAGCCGGCGCGAGCGACGAGCGTCTTCGCGGTCGGCTTGAACCAGGCCAGGCGCGCCGCGTCCGTCTGCGAGCCGACGTAGGCGAAGCCCGCGGCCTCGAGGAGCCCGAGGAGTGCACCGTCCTCGCCGCTCGCTCCGTGCACCGCGGGCCAGACGACGTCGGGACGCTTCTGCAGCAGCGTCGAGAGGAGGCCGGCGTCCGGTTCGTGCAGGGAGACGCGGTGGCCCATGGCGGACAAACGGTCCGCCACGCGACGACCCGACCGCAGGGAGACGTCGCGCTCGTGGCTGATGCCACCGCTGATGACGACGATGTCGAGAGTACGGTCGAGCACAGAGAAATCGGTCATGACCAGGGCTTTCTTATCGAAGGAGCGGTGTCAGGAGACGTTCGGCGGAAGGACGGCGTCGCGCTTGCTCGCGTCGGCGCTGGTCAGCCGGCCCGTGCCCGCGAAGGTCGACAGCAGATCGAGCTCTCCGTTGATGACCGTGGCGAGGCGGCGGATGCCGTCGCCGATGCGCTCCGGCGTCGGGTAGCAGAACGAGAGGCGGATGTTCTGACGTCCGTCTCCGTTGCCGTAGAACGCAGTGCCCGGCGTGTACGCGACGAGCTCCTTCACCGCGCGCGGCAGCATCGCCTTGGAGTCGAGCTCCTCGGGCAGCGTGACCCAGACGTAGAAGCCGCCGTTCGGGTTCGTCCAGCTGAGGCCGGGCAGATGAGTCTGCAGGCCCTTCAGCATCGCTTCCTTCCGCTCGCGGTAGACGCCCCGGAAGGTGTCGATCTGTCCGCGCCAGTCGGCCGTCTCGAGGTACTTCGAGATGACCAGCTGGCTGAAGGACGACGGGCTGAGGACGGCCGCCTCGTTGGCGAGGATCAGCCGCTCGCGGATCGCGTGCGGAGCGAGAGCCCAGCCCACCCGGAAGCCGGGAGCGAGCGTCTTCGAGAACGTGCCGAGATAGATCACTCCGTCCTCCTCCAGCGAGCGCATCGCCTTCGGCGGGACGTCCTCGAAGTAGAGGAGGCCGTACGGGTTGTCCTCGAGCACGAGGATCCCCTCGGACTTGCAGATCTCGAGGATCTCGACGCGGCGCTCCCAGCTGAGGGTCACGCCCGCGGGGTTGTGGAAGGTGGGGATCGTGTACAGGAACTTGATCGTCTTGCCGGCGGCGCGGACGCGGGCGATGTGCTCGCGGAGGGCGGCGGGGATGAGCCCGTGCTCGTCCATCGGGACGTGCTCGACCTCGGCCTGGTACGACCGGAAGATGACCATCGCCGTGACGTAGCTGGGGCCCTCGGAGAGGACGACGTCCCCCGGGTCCAGGAAGAGCTTGGAGACGAGCTCCAGGGCGTGCTGAGAGCCCGTGGTGACCACGATGTCGTCCGCGCTGGCGGAGATGCCCTCGAGGGCCATGACGTCGAGGATCTGCTCGCGCAGGACGGGGACGCCCTGGCCCGACCCGTACTGCAGCGCGACGGGCCCCTGCTCCCGCATCACCGTCTCGATGGCGCCGGTCACCAGGTCCTGGGGGAGCGCGGACACGAACGGCATGCCGCCGGCGAGCGAGACCACTTCGGGGCGTGACGCGACGGCGAACAGGGCTCGGACCTCGCTGGCGGCCAGACCGGCCGTGCGCTCCGCGTAGGAGTTGTACCAGGGGTCGAGGTTGGTGCCGCGGTTGGTCACGATGGTTCCGCTTCGCTCGGTGGACAGTGTCTCTCCGGCCGGAGCCGGGTGGATCCACAGTACCGGCCGGTCCTGTGCTGCGGCGGGGCGGTCGGGCGCCACCGCAGGGAGCGTGGCCTGCGTCTCAGCGGGGCTGTTTCACGTGAAACAGCCCCGGGAACGAGGAGAGCCCCCGTCACGACGAGACAGGGGCTCTCGGAGACCGCAGAGGGCGGTCAGGGGTGCGAACTCAGAGGAACGCGGCCAGGTCGGCCTCGAGGGCCGGCTTCGGCTTGGCGCCGATGACGGTCTTCACGACCTCGCCCTTCTGGTAGACCTTCATCGCCGGGATCGACGTGATCTGGTACTTCGCAGCGGTCTGCGGGTTCTCGTCGACGTTCAGCTTGACGATCTCGATCTTGTCGCCGTGCTCGGCTGAGATCTGGTCGAGGATCGGTGCGACCATGCGGCAGGGGCCGCACCACTCGGCCCAGAAGTCGACCAGGACGGTCTTCTCGGAGTCGAGGACGTCGGACTGGAACGATGCGTCGGTGACGCTCTTCGCGGTGGACATGGTGTTCTCTCCTTCACGAGTCGGCGGGCTGCCGGCTCCGATGTGCGATGACCGGACGGTCAGCGGGTGATGAGCTCGGCCCGGGGTGAGCCTTCGGTGTGGGCGGTGCCATCGGCGAGCGAAGCGAGGTAGTGCTCCGCGTCGAGGGCGGCGACCGTTCCGGATGCCGCGGCGGTGACGGCCTGACGGTAGGTCGGGTCGATCACGTCGCCCGCGGCGAAGACGCCGGGAACGGAGGTCTGGGAGGAGCGGCCGACCACCGAGATTGTGCCCTCGGTGGTGAGGTCGAGCTTGCCGTGCACGACGTGCGTGCGTGGGTCGTTGCCGATCGCGATGAACAGGCCGTCGAGGTCGAGGTGGGACTCGGTGCCGTCGACCGTGTCGCGCAGCTTCACGCCGTCGACGTGGTTCTCGCCGGTGATGCCGGTGACCTCGGCGTTCCAGATGAACTCGATCCTGTCGTTGTCGAAGGCGCGCTTCTGCATGACCTTCGAGGCGCGGAGCGAGTCCTTGCGGTGGATCACGTAGACCTTCGCGGCGTGCTTGGTGAGGAAGGTCGCCTCCTCCATGGCGGAGTCGCCCCCGCCGACGACGGCGATGGTCTTGCCCTTGAAGAAGAAGCCGTCGCAGGTGGCACACCACGAGACACCGTGTCCCGACAGGCGGTCCTCGTCGTGGAGGCCCAGCTTGCGGTAAGCGGATCCGGTCGCGACGACGACGGTCTTCGCCTCGATGCTCTCGCCGGAGCCGAGGTGGACGGTCTTGACCTCGCCCTCGAGATCGAGGGAGGTGACGTCGTCGTAGAAGGTCTCCGCGCCGAACTTCTCGGCCTGCGCCTGCATCGAGGTCATCAGCTCGGGGCCGAGGACGCCGTCGGGGAAGCCGGGGAAGTTCTCGACGTCCGTCGTGTTCATCAGGTCGCCGCCGATCTCGACCGACGAGGCCACGACCACCGGGTGCAGCTCGGCGCGCGCCGCGTAGATGGCGGCGGTCCAGCCGGCGGGGCCGGATCCGATGATGACGATGTCGCGCACGGCAACTCCTCGGGGTCTGTACGAGCGGTGACGGGTGGGGCGGGAGCCGAGCACCCGGAGCCGGTCGCTCGAATCGTTCCGCGGCTCCGTGGGCTACAACACATCCTAGGCGGGCACTATTCCGCGGGCCCGGGAGCGCCGGCCGTGCCACGCGCCGCTCGATGCAGCAGCCCAGGAAATGCGATCTGACCAGGCTTTTACCGGAGCAGCATCAGCGGCCCAGTCGCCGGAGCACCGGAGCGAGGACGGCGCGCAGCTCTGGCACCCGGAGGAACCAGAGGACCGCGAAGTAGACGAGCGCCATCACGGTGCCGATCGCGGCCATCGAGAGCAGCGGCTCCACGTAGTTCGAGACGGCGAAACCGCCCGCGCGCGTGCCGCCGAGGGCGACCAGGACGCCGTAGCCGGCGGCGGCGGAGGGCACCGCGGCGAGGACGAACTGCGCGAGCCTGACGAGGATCCGCCTGCCTCCGCGGCCGCCGAGCCGGCGGCGCAGGAGGAGGGCCGCCACGAGGGCCTGCACGCAGATGCCGAGCGAGGTCGCAGCGGCTATGCCGACGGCGGTGCGGTCGGCGGGGAGCCGGAGCACGATCAGGTACCCGGCGACCGCCACGACGACCTGCACCAGGGTGAACAGGAACGGCCGCGCTCCGTCGCTCAGGGCGTAGAACGCGCGCTGCATGATGGCGATCGAGGAGAACAGCGGCAGGGCGATCACGTACGCCACGGCGATCGCTCCGATGGCCTGCGCGTCCGCGAACGAGTCGGTGAAGACGGAGCCGAACGGCACTGCGACCACGACGATCGCGGCGGCGGCGAAGACGAGCATCATCAGCACCAGGCGGAGCGAGGTGGAGACGTCCGAGCGGAACTCCTTCATCTCCCCCCGCGCGGTGTGGCCGCTCATCTTGGTGAAGTACGCCATGGCGATCGAGATCGCGATGACCGAGTGGGGCAGCATGAAGATCAGCCACGCCTTCTGCAGCGCCGCGGCCGAGGGCCCCTCCCCGGACGCGGTGGAGGAGACCTGGCTCTCGACGATGCCGGCGACGATGGTCAGCAGCACCGTGGCGAAGGACCACAGCGACATCCGCCCGGCCGTGCCGAGACCGACGCCCCGGAAGCGGAAGTCGGGGCGGTAGCTGAGGCCGACCCTCCGCCAGAAGAGCATCAGGAACAGCGACTGGACGACGATGCCCAGCGTCGCGCTCCCGCCGAGGAGGGTGACCATCGCCGGGGACCACGAGTCGACCGGACGGTTCCCCTCCGGATCGGCGCCGAACAGCACCATGAAGGCGACGAGCCCGGCGATCACCACGACGTTGTTCAGCACGGGCGCCCAGGTGAAGGGGCCGAACGAGCCGCGGGCGTTGAGCACCTCGCCGAGGATCGTGAAGAGGCCGTAGAAGAAGACCTGCGGCAGGCACCAGAACGCGAAGGCGACGGCCAGCTGGTACTGCTCCGGTCCGTAGCCGGGCGCGTAGAGGCGCACGAGCAGGGGAGCGAGGACCGTGGCGGCGATCGTGGTCACCAGGAGCAGGCCGAGCGCCAGGGTCAGCAGGCGGTTGATGTAGCCGCGGCCGCCGTCGGCGTCGAGGCCCGCCCGCACGATCTGCGGGACGAGGACGGCGTTCAGAGCGCCGCCCGCGATGATCGAGTAGATCGTGTTGGGGAGCAGGTTCGCCGTCGTGAAGGCGTCCGCGCCCGGCGCGACCGCGGCTCCGATCGTGTTCGCCATGACGATCGACATGACGAAGCCGAGGATCCGCGAGACCATCGTGCCGGAGGCGAGGACGGCGCTCGCGCGTCCGAGGGAGAAGCTAGCCACGCGGGTCCGATCGCTGGTCGTCGAGATCGGGCTGGACCTCGAGCACGGCGTTCGGGTCCTCCTCGTCCTCAGGGGTGTCGCCTCGACGGCGACGGCGGATATTGCGGAGGATACCGGCTCCGAAGACGACGACGAGCGCGATCCCGATGACCAGGGTGCCGACGGTCTCCCAGTCGGCGCGGACGCTGGTCGTCATGCCCGTGGGGGTGCCGATGGGGACGCCCTGCGCCGAGGTCAGCTGCAGGCCGAGGCTCGTCTCGCCGTTGCCGACCCGGGCCTTCACGGGGATGAGGACGCGGCCCTGCGAGCGGGCGTCGATCTCGGTGGTCTCGATCGCCTCCTCGTCGATGTCGAGGACGGCGTTCGAGGTCGAGGCCTGGATGCGGACGGCGATCGGCCAGGGGAGCTCGTTGCGGACGTACACGGGGATGCTCGAGTCGCGGGAGACCTGCAGGATGCTGCCGGTCGCGTCGATCGACACCAGCGAGAGCGTCCGGTCGGCCTCGGTCATGGCCGCGCCGACGGCGTCGCCCCAGCCGCTGCCGTCTCCGCGCCAGGTCACGGAGAGCAGCGCCAGCACGTCGTTGCGGCTCTTGCCCGAGAGCAGCTCCGGTTCCTGCAGCACGGAGGAGAACGCCTCGACCTCGGAGCCGGCGTCGAGCACGTCGCGCACCCGGTCGAGCCGCGACTCCGACTCCGGCGAGTCGACGACGCTCGCGCCCTCGGTCGCGGGGACGGCGAGGGCGGTGGAGAGGGCGACTCCGCGGGCCCAGGGCAGCGACTCGATCGCGTCGAGGGTCTCGGAGAGGCGCGCGGCGCCGATCGCCGAGCCGCGGCCGAGGGTGAGCACGACGTCCGGCGCGGTCCCCTCCTCCTGCACCTCGGCGAGATCGGTCGCGATCTCGGACATGCGGGCGCGCCACTCGGTGTCGTCGGTGGCGGTGGCGGCCGCGTCGAACGCCTCGGTGAGGCGCGAGTCGGCCACGACCAGGTCCGAGTCGCCGACGGTGGCGCGCGAGGTGGTGGTCACCTCCTCCGGCAGCAGGAGACCGGAGGAGGGGACGACCGTGCGGTTCACTCCGCTGGCCGCGTAGACGTCGAGGTCCGACCCCCGGAGGGTGCCCTCGTCGGGCCACGCGACGCTGCCGAGGGAGGTGCTCCAGTCGGAGGCGAGCAGCGACTCGGTGCTCGGACGCGCCGGCAGGTCCTCGGCCGGCTGGTCGGAGTCGACGGCGACCGTGGGCGCCGGGCTGGCGGTGCCGGGGACCGCGGCGAAGCGGGTGTCGTCGATCGCGTACTCGAAGGAGGTGGGAGAGAGGAGGGCGGAGAGCCCGGCCTGCGCCTGGGCCGAGACGTCGGCGTCGGCGTACGGCAGGGCGAAGCGCTCGTTCGGCACGGACTGCAGCCGGTCGAGCCAGTCGAGGGCCGACTCCGGAGCGGCGCTGCCGAGGATCCGGATCGAGGCGAGGATGCGCGGGTCGACCCCGATCGTGACGCCCTTCCCCGCGACCGCGTCGAGCTGCCGGGTGAGGGTCCCCGTGCCGTCGGTGTAGTCGGCGAGGGCCTCGGCCGAGAGCAGGCCGTCGGCCGTGTCCGGGACGGTGAGCGGGACGAGGACGCTGACGCCGGTCTCGCGCTCCGGGGCCGCCGCGTCGTCGGTCAGCTCGACGGCGGTGCGAGCGGTCGAGACGACACCACCCGGACCGGTGACCGTGACGAGGACGGCGTGGGTGCCGAGCGCGGTCCGGTCGTTGGAGAAGGGGATCTGGTCGACCGGCACGGTGAGGCCGGCCTCGGCGGTGCTGGAGGGCAGCAGGCGCAGCTGGGCGGTCGCACGGACCGGGTCGGTGTCGTTGTCGGCCTCGGCGTCGAGCCAGTCGTGCAGCTCCGCGCGGGTGTCGAGGGTGGCGTAGGAGAGGGCGACCGTCACGTCGGCGCTGTCGATCGCCTCGGTGGTGCCGTTGCGCACGGCGATCGAGAGCTCGAGGTCCTGGCCGGGCCGCAGGACGCCGTCGCTGCCGGCCCCGGCGGTCGTGGTGACGGTGCCGGGAGCGGGCGTCGAGGTCGCCGTCGCGGCGGCGACCGGGGTCGCGAGGGCGGGGGAGGCCACGCCGGTCAGGCCGAGCGCGAGGGCGGCAGCACCTGCCGAGCGGAGCAGGAGGAGGGCCGCCCGCGAGCGGCGGGAGCGGAGGGAGGGGTCGCGCCGATGCATCGGACTCACTCGGCCTCCATGCGGGTGATTCTACGGGCAGCCCTCCTCGGGGCAGGCGGTGCGTCCTCTGTGCAGGCGGTTCCCCCCGTAACCCCCTGGCACGGTCACCCGCTGCCGGGACACCCCCCGCCACTAGGATCGTGCGAATGCACAGCGTCCAGACCGCTCTCGAGACCCTCCGCGCGCTCGCGGGGACGCCCACGGTGACGCGGCTGGCGGAGGCCTTCGCGGCCCAGGGCCACGAGCTCGCGCTGGTCGGCGGCCCGGTCCGCGACGCCTTCCTCGGCCACGGCGTGCACGACCTCGACTTCACCACCTCCGCGCGCCCCGACGACATCGTGCGGATCGTCGCTCCGATCGCCGAGGCGCACTGGGACATCGGCCGGGCCTTCGGCACGATCGGCGCTCGCGTGGCCGGCGAGACGGTCGAGATCACGACCTACCGCAGCGACAGCTACGACGGGGTGAGCCGCAAGCCCGAGGTCGAGTTCGGCGACTCGCTCGAGGGCGACCTGGTGCGGCGCGACTTCACGGTCAACGCGATGGCGCTGCGGCTCCCGGAGGTCGTCCTCGTCGATCCCTCGGGAGGAGTGGAGGACCTGCTCGCCGGCCGACTGCGCACCCCCTCCCCCGCCGACCTCTCCTTCGGCGACGATCCGCTCCGGATGCTCCGCGGCGCGCGCTTCACCTCGCAGCTCGGCTTCCGCACCACCGACGAGGTCGAGTGGGCGATGGCCGAGCTCGCCGGCCGGATCGACGACGTCTCGGCGGAGCGCGTGCAGGAGGAGCTGCGGAAGCTCCTCGCGACCGCCTCGCCCCGTGCCGGCCTGGAGCTGCTCGTCGACACCGGTCTGGCCGGTCGCTTCCTCCCGGAGCTGCCCGCGCTGCGCCTGGAGCAGGACGAGCACCACCACCACAAGGACGTCTACACCCACAGCCTCACCGTGCTGGAGCAGGCGATCGCGCTGGAGGAGTCGCGGCACCCCGGAGCCGCGCCCGACGTCGTGCTGCGGCTCGCCGCCCTCCTGCACGACATCGGGAAGCCGGCCACGCGGCGGCTCGAGCCGGGCGGAGCGGTGAGCTTCCACCACCACGACCTGGTCGGCTCCAAGCTCGCGATCAAGCGGATGCGCGCGCTCAAGTTCGACAACCAGACGACGAAGGACGTGGCCCGCCTCATCGAGCTGCACCTGCGCTTCTTCGGGTACACGGACGGCGCGTGGACCGATTCCGCGGTGCGCCGCTACGTGACCGACGCCGGGCCTCTGCTCGAGCGGCTGCACATCCTCACCCGCGCCGACGTGACCACGCGCAACCGCCGCAAGGCCGACCGGCTCGCGCACGCTTACGACGACCTCGAGACGCGCATCGCGGAGCTCGCCGAGAAGGAGGAGCTCGCCTCCAAGCGCCCCGACCTCGACGGCACGCGGATCATGGAGATCCTCGGCCTCGCCCCGGGCCCCGAGGTCGGGCAGGCGTACCGGTTCCTGCTGGAACTGCGGCTGGAGGAGGGTCCGCTCGGCGAGGAGGTCGCGACGCAGCGGCTCCGCGAGTGGTGGGCGTCGCGCTGAGGCGCTGAGCGGGGCCCCGTGCCCGCCTCGCCCTGCACCCGGGGTGGTGCGCCTCGAGCGGATCCGTCCGGCGCGTCGCGGCGGTCCTGTTGTAGTCTGTACAGGTTGTCCACGACCAGACGCACTCGCGTCCGCGGGAGTGGGCAGATGCTACATACCCTCCTGTCACGGAAATACCGTGGCCGTTCAGTCCGAAGGAGGTGGGTTAGTGACGCATCAGTACGAGATCATGGTCATCCTGGACCCCGAGATCGATGAGCGCACCGTCGCTCCGAGTCTCGACAAGTTCCTCAACGTCATCCGCACCGATGGTGGATCCATCGACAAGGTCGACGTCTGGGGCCGCCGTCGTCTGGCGTACGAGATCAACAAGAAGTCCGAGGGCATCTACGCCGTCGTCGACTTCACGTCGACCTCCGCCGCAGCGAACGAGCTCGACCGTCAGCTGAAGCTGTCCGAGGCCGTCATGCGCACCAAGGTGCTGCGGGCCGAAGAGGGCATCGCCCAGGTCGCGGCCGCCGCGAAGCTCGCCGACGAGAAGGCCGCCCGCAAGGCCGCCAAGGCCTCGGCCGCTCCCAAGGCGTAGCGCTCATGGCCGGCGAGACGATCATCACCGTGGTGGGGAACCTCACCGCCGACCCCGAGCTGCGCTACACGCAGGGCGGGCTCGCGGTCGCGAACTTCACCATCGCCTCCACGCCGCGCACCTTCGACCGTCAGGCGAACGACTGGAAGGACGGCGAAGCGCTGTTCCTCCGCGCCTCCGTCTGGCGCGAGTTCGCCGAGAACGTCGCAGGAACGCTGACCAAGGGCAGCCGCGTCATCGCGACCGGCCGCCTGAAGCAGCGCTCCTACGAGACGAAGGAAGGCGAGAAGCGCACCAGCATCGAGCTCGAGATCGACGAGATCGGGCCCTCGCTGCGCTACGCGACCGCGCAGGTCACGCGCGCCTCCGGTGGAGGCGGACGCGGCCAGGCCGGTGGCGGCCAGGGCAACGGCGGTCAGATCGGCGGCGGCCAGGGCGGCTTCGGCGGCGGCGGTCAGGGGGGCTCCGGCAACGCCGGCGGCAACCGTGGCGGTCAGGCCGAGGAGCCGTGGGCGCCGAGCGCTCCCGCCGGTGGCGACGTGTGGAGCACGCCGGGCAGCTACAACGACGAGACGCCGTTCTGAGCCTCGGCTCGGACGCTCTCCTCACCTGAATCACGCCTCCCCCGCACCGCGATCGCTCGCGGCGGGGCAGGGGCGAACCAGAATCTAAGGAAACCACTATGGCTGGAAAGAGCAGCGGCGACCGCCGCAAGCCGATCCGCGGCAAGGGCGCGAAGAACGCGGCCCCCGCGAAGTCGGTCCGCGTGGGTGTCATCGACTACAAGGACGTCGCGACCCTCCGCAAGTTCATCTCGGAGCGCGGGAAGATCCGCGCCCGTCGTATCACCGGCGTCTCCGTTCAGGAGCAGCGCCTCATCGCCCGTGCCGTCAAGAACGCCCGCGAGATGGCGCTCCTGCCCTACGCCGGCAGCGGAAGGTAGGTAACGGTATGTCCAAGGTCATCCTGACCCACGAGGTCGACGGACTCGGCTCGGCCGGCGACGTCGTCGACGTGAAGAACGGGTTCGCCCGCAACTACCTCATCCCGCAGGGCTTCGGCGTCGCGTGGACCCGCGGTGGCGAGAAGCAGGTCGAGCAGATCAAGTCGGCGCGAGCCGCCCGTGAGCACAAGACCATCGAAGAGGCCCAGCACACCAAGCAGGTCCTCGAGGCCAACCGCGTGAAGCTGACGGTCAAGGCCGGCAAGGACGGCCGCCTGTTCGGCTCGGTGAAGACCTCCGACATCGCGAACGCGGTGGCGGCGGCCGGATTCGGCGAGCTCGACAAGCGCAAGATCGTCATCTCGAACGCGATCAAGCACGTCGGCGAGCACGAGGCCGTGGTGCGTCTGCGCGACGACATCCAGGCCACTGTGAAGCTGCAGGTGGTCGCGGCCAAGTAAGGCCGCGAGAACGCCGCGGAGGGCGGTGCGACGGGACTTCCGAGTCCCCTCGCACCGCCCTTCGTCGTTCCCGTTCTCCACAGCTCCATCCACATACACCCTCCGGCGGGACCAACCTTCACTGTGGTCTTGAGACTCTTTTCCCCACACACCTGTGGAAAGCAGGAAATGCCTGGTCAAAAGCCGGAAAAAACTTGCTGAGGGCCGCTGATCCCACAGGGTTGTCCACACGTTGCCCACAGTGGGCCCGGCGTTTCCCCTCGGTTCTGCACAGCTCTCTCCACAGGGCGGTTTGCGTGCCGCGGGCGGCGGTCCGTAGGGTGGCGCAGCGCCCCGCGAGGGGTGCGGGCAGGCGCCCGTGCGCCGCTGTCGGAGGTCGCTGGTAGACCGGATCCCGGCACCGGCTCGACCGGACGCGCAGCACCCGACAGGAGGAGGCGAAGGCATGACGATCGCGCACCTGGCGGTACCCGGCTCGGACGGACGGGACGGTCGCGGAGACCGTGGCGAGTCGCGCGGGAACGAGCGGACCCCTCCGCACGACCTCCTCGCCGAGCAGTCGGCGCTGGGCGGCATGCTGCTCTCGAAGGACGCGGTCGCCGACGTCGTCGAGAGCGTCAAGGGCACCGACTTCTACATCCCCAAGCACGAGATCGTCTTCGACGCGATCCTCGCCCTCTACTCGCACGGCGAGCCGACCGACGTCATCGCGGTCACCGACGAGCTCACGAAGCAGGGGGAGCTGCAGCGGGCCGGCGGCGCCGACTACCTGCACACGCTCACCTCGATGGTCCCCACCGCGGCCAACGCCGGGTACTACGCCTCCATCGTCGCCGAGCGCGCTCTGCTGCGCCGCCTCGTCGAGGCGGGCACCCGCATCGCGCAGATGGGCTACCAGGGCGAGGGCGAGGTGCTCGACCTGGTCAACACGGCGCAGGCCGAGATCTACAACGTCACCGGCTCCGAGACGGCGGAGGACTACGTCCCGCTGACCGACGCGGTGACCGTCGCGATCGACGAGATCGAGGCGGCCGCTCACAAGGACGGCAGCTTCACCGGCGTCCCCACCGGCTTCGCCGACCTCGACGACCTGACCAACGGCTTCCACGCCGGGCAGATGATCATCGTCGCCGCGCGCCCCGCGCTCGGAAAGTCGACGCTGGCGCTCGACTTCGCCCGCGCCGCCGCGATCAAGCACAACATGGCCACGATCTTCTTCTCCCTCGAGATGGGGCGCAGCGAGATCGCGATGCGCCTCCTCTCGGCCGAGGCGTCCGTGCCGCTGCAGCACATGCGCAAGGGCACGGTCGACCAGCGCGACTGGACGACCATCGCCTCCACCCGCGGCCGGATCAATGACGCGCCGCTCTACATCGACGACTCGCCCAACATGACCCTCGTCGAGATCCGGGCGAAGTGCCGCCGGCTCAAGCAGCGGGTCGGGCTCAAGATGGTCGTCATCGACTACCTGCAGCTGATGACCTCCGGCAAGAAGGTCGAGAGCCGCCAGCAGGAGGTCTCGGAGTTCTCGCGTGCCCTCAAGCTCCTCGCGAAGGAGTTGCAGGTGCCGGTCATCGCGCTCTCGCAGCTGAACCGAGGCCCCGAGCAGCGCGCCGACAAGCTCCCCGCCATCTCGGACCTCCGCGAGTCCGGCTCGATCGAGCAGGACGCCGACATGGTGATCCTCCTGCACCGCGAGAGTGCCTACGAGAAGGACAACCCGCGCGCGGGCGAGGCCGACCTCATCGTCGCCAAGCACCGCAACGGCCCGACCCGCACGGTGACCGTGGGCTTCCACGGCCACTTCTCGCGCTTCGCCGACATCCCGGCGGTCTGACGTGACAGGTGCCGCTGCCGTCCCCGAGCCCGTCGACGTCCCGCTGGGCGGCGGGTCGATCCGCCTGGGCCAGTTCCTCAAGTTCGCGGGGATCCTCTCGGGCGGCGAGGCCAAGGAGGCGGTCGCCGAGGGGATGGTGACCGTCAACGGCGAGGTGGATCTGCGCCGCGGGCGCCAGCTCGCCGTCGGCGACGTCGTCGGGTTCGACCGGAACCGCTTCCGCGTCTGCGAGTGAGCGCGGCCGCGCCTCGGCGGGTGCGATCGGCCGAGACGCCGCGGAACGGATGAGACGCCGCTCAGAGGCGGGCGCGTCGGCGTGTTGAGCGGTGGCTCGGCGCACACTGGCTCCTGGACATCCCGGGACGACAGGAGACGCGCGTGCAGCTCGGCATTCACTTCATGAACTTCACTCTGCCCGGGGGGAGTGCGCAGATCGCGCCGATCCTCGGAGCGACCGCGCGGACGGCCGAGGACGTCGGCTGCGCCTGGTTCACGCTGATGGACCACTACTTCCAGATGGAGCACTTCGCGACGAGCGAGGATCCGATGCTCGAGGGATACACCTCGCTCGGCTTCGTCGCCGGCCGGACGGAGCGGATGCGGCTGGGGCTCCTCGTCACCGGCGTGACCTACCGCCATCCGGGACTGCTCGCGAAGATCGTCACCACCCTCGACGTGCTCTCCGGCGGGCGCGCGATGCTCGGCATCGGCGCCGCCTGGTACGAGCGCGAGCACCTCGGGCTCGGCGTGCCGTACCCGCCGCTGAAGGAGCGGTTCGAGCGGTTGGAGGAGACGCTGCGGATCTGCCGTCAGATGTGGAGCGACGACGACGGGCCGTTCGAGGGGACGCACTACCGGCTCGCCGAGACGCTGAACCACCCGGCGCCGATCCAGCAGCCCGGCCCGCCCATCCTCATCGGCGGCGGCGGAGAGAGGAAGACGCTGCGGCTGGTCGCGCAGTACGGCGACGCCTGCAACCTGTTCGGCACCGGCGCGGACGACGTGGCGCACAAGCTCGACGTGCTGAAGCGGCACTGCGACGACCTCGGGCGCGACTACGCGACGATCACGAAGACCATCACCGGGGGCGGCGATCCGATCGGCGACCCCGACGGCTTCGTCCGCGCGATGGAGGAGTACGCGGCGCTGGGGATCGACCACGTGCAGCTGGCGCCGGCCGGGCCGGATCCGGAGGGGTACGTCGCCCGGCTGGGCGAGGGCGTGATCGAGCGGGTGGCGGCTCTCGGCTGAGGGCTCCCGGGACGCACAGCACTCCGACCGGTTCGGGTGCCGCGGGCGTCACCGCTGATTCGCTCCGCCGGCCGGGTCCGCCGTCACCGGCGCGAGGACTCCGGTGGCGGGCATGTCCCGGGTCGGGGGACGCCGTCGGCGGATCCTGCCCCCCGCCAGGGTCGCGGCGTAGACGCGGGCGAGGAGCGCGACCTACGGTTCGAGCCTCCCACCTCGGGTTATTGAGCTCACGCTGACGTGGGCAGATCGCTGGCCTCATGCCGCACGTGTCCTCTCGCACCTCGCTCCGCCGTCATCGGCAGAACCGCAGAAGAGGGGCGATCGGGACGGGTGTCGTCCTCGCCGTCGTCGGCGCCGCGCTCTTCGCCGGCGTTTCGGCGCAGGCGGCCACTGCTCCCGACCTCGGCACGGCGGAGGACTACTCGGTCCTGGCCGCGTCGACCGTGACGAACACGGGGTCGAGCGTCCTCGACCAGAACGTCGGGGTCAGCCCGCTGACCGCCGTCACCGGGTTCCCGCCCGGGCGGACGGACGGAGTGATCCACCGCGGAGACGCGGAGGCGGCTCAGGCCCAGGCCGACGTGGGCACCG
Organism: Rathayibacter sp. AY1E2; assembly: GCF_002932325.1. Taxonomy (NCBI): domain Bacteria; kingdom Bacillati; phylum Actinomycetota; class Actinomycetes; order Micrococcales; family Microbacteriaceae; genus Rathayibacter; species Rathayibacter sp. AY1E2. The sequence continues at coordinate 137,426 of NZ_PSVO01000005.1, read as the reverse complement.
CCTACGGACAGCTCGCCTCGCAGGCGACGACCGCGCAGATCGACGCCGAGATCGGCGGCAGCACGCTGAAGCCCGGGGTCTACACCGCGGCCGGACCGGTCGGAGTGACGGGGACGCTCACGCTCGACGCCGAGGGCGTCAACGAGGCGGTCTTCGTGATCCGCGCCGCGTCGACGCTGACGACGGCCTCGTCGAGCACGGTGGCCCTGATCAACGGAGCGCAGGCCTGCAACGTCTACTGGCAGATCGGCAGCTCCGCGACGCTCGGCACCGACTCGGACTTCGTGGGCTCCGTGCTCGCGTCGGCCTCGATCACGGTGACGACGGGCGTCTCCGTCGAGGGCCGCGCACTGGCCCGCTCGGGAGCGGTGACGCTCGACTCCAACGACTTCACCGAGCCGGGCTGCGAGCCCTCCGACGGCGGACCGTCGCCGACGGCTACGCCGACCATCACGCCGACCGTGACGCCGACGGTCACGCCGACCGTGACGCCGACGGTCACGCCGACCGTGACGCCGACGGTCACGCCGACCGTGACGCCGACGGTCACGCCGACCATGACGCCGACCGTGACCCCGACGGTCACGCCGACCGTGACGCCGACCGTGACGCCGACGGTCACGCCCACCGTGACGCCGACCGTGACTCCGACGGTCACGCCGACCGTGACCCCGACGGTCACGCCCACCGTGACCCCGACGGTCACTCCGACCGTGACGCCCACGGTCACTCCGACGGTGACGCCCACGGTCACTCCGACGGTGACCCCGACCATCACGCCGACCGTGACTCCGACGGTGACCCCCACCGTCACGCCGACCGTGACTCCGACCGTGACTCCGACCGTGACTCCGACCGTGACGCCGACCGTGACTCCGACCGTCACGCCGACCGTCGTGCCCACCGTGGCTCCGACGGTCACGCCCACTGTCACGCCGACCGTGACTCCCACCGTCACTCCGACGGTGACCCCCACCATCACTCCGACGGTGACCCCGACGATCGCGCCCACCGTGGCTCCGACGGTCACGCCGACGACCACGCCGACGGCGACTCCCACCACCACGCCGACGGGGACCCCCACCACCCCGCCGACCGCGACGCCCACGGCCTCGCCCACTCCGACCGCGATCACAGCGCCGCGACCGGCGCCCTCCCACGCCGCGGTCCTTCCCGTGTCCGGGTCGAACGGTCCCCGCGGTCCGGCTCTCGCCTCGACCGGAGTGGACGCCGCAGCGACGGCGACCGCCGGAGTGCTGGGCCTGCTCGCCCTGGTCGGCGGCGGTCTGATGCTCCTCACCCTCCGACGCCGCGGTGAGCGCACCGGCAGCTGATCTCGGCTGATCACCGGCAGCTGATCACCGCCAGGCCGTGCGCCGGACTCCCGAGGGGTCCGGCGCACGTCTGCGCCCACGATCGCGCTCCGCCCGTCTCTCGGGTGTCCTCGCCGATGCGCGCAGGCCCGCTCGTGCGTCGAGACGCCGCTCCGAGCGTCGGGACACCGCTGAGCAGGCGGCGTCCCGGATGCGGGGCGGTGTCTGGGAGGGAGGCGGGTGCGCGTCCGGGTGAGCACGCACTGCTCCTGACACGGGAGCATCCCGGTGCCGTCGGGCCCGCTCGTGCGTCGAGACGCCGCTCCGATCGCCGGGACATCGCGGTAGGGGCAGTGCCTCGGGGCGGAAGGCGGCATGCGAGGAGTGCGCGACCGCTCTGCTCGGAACGCGGGCGTCCGCTCGGTGCCGGGGTCCGCTCCGCCCGGCCGTCAGACCCCGGCCAGCTCGGCTCGGAGGGGCGGGTCCGCGCCGATGCGGGAGGCGGTGACTCCCGCCGCCCGGGCCGCCCACCGGCCCGCCGCGAGGAGGGCGTCCTCGTCGAGAGCGGTGGTCCCGCTGTCGAGGAGGGCGTCGATCAGCCCGGCCATCGCCGTGTCGCCGGCGCCGATGGTGTCCGCGACAGCGATGCGGCAGGCGGGGACGACGACCCGGGCCCGGCGGGACGCGAGGACCATGCCCTCGCCGCCGCGCGTGACGACCGCCAACGCGGGGCCGGCGGCCAGGAGGCGGTCGAGGACGGCGTCGACGGAGTCGCCGGGGTGGAGCCACTCGGCGTCCTCGTCGCTCAGCTTCACCAGATCGCAGCGCCGGAGGAGCCGCTCGAGGACGCGGTGGACCTCAGCGCGCGCAGGGAGCACCTCGGGCCGGATGTTGGGGTCGAGGCTGACGGAGGTCGTGGGCGGCAGACGGTCGAGCAGGTCCGCGACCGCGTCCGCGCCGGGATGCAGGAAGGCGGCGATCGACCCGGTGTGGAGGTGCGCGGCTCCGTCGGGATCGATGCGGTCCGGGTCCCAGCTGAGGTCGAACTCGTACCGGGCCGACCCGTCGGCGCCGATGACCGCCGCCGCGGTCGACGTGGTGCCGCGCGCGGGCGCCGACACCGCGACTCCGGACTCCTCCAGGTGCGCCCGGGCCCGGCGTCCGCGCTCGTCGTCGCCCAGGGCGGTGGCGAAGCGGACGGAGCGGCCGAGCCGGGAGAGGGCGACGGCGACGGTCGCGGGCGAGCCGCCGACGTGCTCCGACCGGCTCCCGTCCCGCTCGACGACGTCGACGACGGTCTCGCCGACGACGAGGACGAGAGAGCCGGAGTCCGAGCCGGCGCCGCTGCCGGAGCCCGCGCCGGGCCCGCTCACTCCGCCGCCGCGCGGACCTGCAGCGTCGTGAACGGCGCCGACGGGAAGACGAGCTGGGTGAGGGTGCTGAGACCCCCGCCGAGGAACACCTCGACCACCGAGGCGTCGACGACGATGCGGACCGGGATCCGCCCCGACTCGTCCGGCGCGGGCAGCGGAGCCCAGTCGACCGAGGGGAAGGACGCCGCGAAGTCCACCGCGCCGCTGCGCGTGCGGTCGCAGGTCAGCACTCCCTCGTCGCCGTCGACCGTGAGCACCACTTCGTCGTCGGTCGTGCCGGTGAGCAGGCGCAGCTCGGTGCGGTCGCCCGGGAGGCGGGACACGTCGACGTCGAAGACGCGGACGTCGCGGGACGCCGGCCCGGTCGGCAGGACCGCCCGCTGCGCGAGGCGGAGACGGCCGTCGGCCCCGCGGACGAGGTCGAGCTCGCGCACGAGCGACATGGACGAGCGCCACGGGCCGGTGGGCGTCTCGTTCGCGTAGTCCCAGTTGCTGGCCCACGCGATGGTGAGGCGGCGGCCCTCGGGAGCGTCGTTGAAGGAGACGGCCGCGTAGTAGTCCCGGCCGTAGTCGAGCCAGTCGTAGTCGGCGGGGTCCTCGGACGCGCTGATCCGGTCGGCGGTGAACTCGGCTCCGTCGAAGTCGCCGAGGAAGTACTGGCTGCCGGAGCCGCCGGCGATGCCGCCCGGGTTGAGGCTCACGATCATCATCCAGCGGACCTCGTCGGTGCCGCGCACGCGCAGCGGGAAGAGGTCCGGGCACTCCCAGACGCCGCCCGTGGCATGGGCGGGGCCGAAGTGGGAGCGCCGGGTCCACGCGATCAGGTCGGGCGAGGTGTAGACCGCGACGCGGCGGTCGACCGCCTCGACGGCGACCATCACCCAGTGGCCGTCGTCCCCGCCGAACCAGAAGACCTTCGGATCGCGGAACTCCGCGGAGCCGATGTCGAGGACGGGGTTGCCCGCGTACCGGGTCCAGGTGGCGCCGTCGTCGACGCTGTAGGCGAGCGCCTGGGCCTGCGAGGCTCCGGTGCCGTCCGGGAGGGCGTCGCGGGCGGCCGTGTAGACCGCGACGAGGGCCGTCTCGCCGGGGCCGGCGAAGCCCGCCGTGTTGCGGACGTCGGCGACGGCGCTGCCGGAGAAGGCCATCTCGCCGTCGAGGACGGGGATCGCGACGGGCTGCTCGCTCCACGACACCAGATCGGTCGAGGTCGCGTGGCCCCAGGACATGTTGCCCCAGGTGCTGCCGGTCGGGTTGTTCTGGAAGAACAGGTGGTAGGTGCCGTTGTGGAAGAGGAGCCCGTTCGGGTCGTTCAGCCAGGTGGATCGGGCGGTGAAGTGGGCGGACGGACGCCAGGCGTCGGTCGTCGTGGTGATGGTCACAAGGGCTCCTGAGGAGAGGGGTTCGGTGCGGCCGGACGAGGGGCGCGGGCGGCTGCCGCCCGCGCCCCGGGGACTACTCGCCGCCGTTCTGGAAGCGGTCGTAGGCCTGCTGGTACGTCGCGGTCACGTCGGAGGCGCCCATCGACTCCAGCTGCGAGACGTAGGAGTCCCACTCGCTGTCGACGGTGCCGTTGACGATCCAGGCGGCGAACTTCTCCTTCACCAGGGTGTTGATGTCGGTCAGCGCGTACGAGACGCGGTCGAGCTCGTCGTTCGAGAGCATCACCGGCGGGTAGGCGTCGTTCGCCTTGTAGGGGAGGTAGTACTCGTTCACCAGGTCCTGGCGCTCCTTCGCGCGCGGCTCGGGGGCCACGACGGTCTCGAAGTCCTTCTCGGTGGTGATCTTCGGGCCGCCCGGGGCGACCTTCTGGCGGCGCTCGCCCTCGGCCTCGCCGGCGGCGGCGGGGATCTGCACGAGGAGGCCGGTGGCCTCGTCCTTCTGGAGGGTCACGCCGAGGGGTCCCCAGCTGCTCTGGGCGCTCATCTCGGGGTCGAAGAGGCGGTCGGCCCAGCGCATCGTGGCGGCGGGGTACTCGTTGGAGCGGGTGATCGCCATCGCGCCGCGGTTGATCTCCTGGTTGCTGGTGACGCTGGCGCGCTTCTCGCCGTCGACGCCCTCGAGCACGCCGAGGATCGCGTAGTCGCCGAGGCGGTCCTCGCCGACCATCTCCTTCGCCTCCCACCAGAAGAAGGAGCCGAGGACCGGGGTGTCGGCCTTGCCCTTGGAGAGGAAGGCGACGTCGTCCTGCGAGAACGACTCGGGGTCGATGAGCCCGTCGGCGTACCAGTCGGAGAGCGCCTCGACGCCCTGCTTGTAGCCGTCGGTGTCGGCCGTGAACTGCACCTTCCCGTCGACCACGATGCGGTGGTCGTTGTTCTCCGGCTGCCCGCCGAGCGCCGCGATCAGGTCGTGCGGGTTGCCGCAGAAGGAGTCGGTGCGGAAGGACAGCGGGATCTCGTCGGCCTTGCCGTTGCCGTTGGGGTCGCCGGTCCTGAAGGCCTCGAGCGCGGCCCGGTACTCCTCGATCGTCGTCGGCATCGGGAGGCCGAGCGCGTCGAGCCAGGCGGTGTTGATGAAGAGGAAGTTCGGGTACTGGAGGATCCCGAGCTCCTCGACCGACGGCAGCGTGTAGATGTGGCCGTCCGAGGCGGTGAGCGCGGCGCGGATGTCGGGCCGGTCCTCGAGGATCGCGGAGAGGGTCGGCGCGTGCTCCTCGATCAGGTCCTCGAGGGGCAGGAGCGTGCCGTTCTCGCCGTACTGCACGATCTCGGCGTCGGTGAGGCCCGAGTTGAACAGCACGTTCGGCACGTCGTCGCTGGCGAGGAGGAGGTTCTTCTTCTCGGCGTAGACCTGCTCGGGGAGGTTCTTCCAGTCGATCGAGATGTTGGTGTCCTCCTCCCACTGCTGCACGAGCTGCATCGAGGAGTAGTCGGGGGACAGGGCGGACTTGGTGCCGCCGAAGGTCAGCGACAGCGTGTCGTCGACGATCGGCAGGCCGGTCTCGTTGAAGCCGACCTCGCTCGAGCGGTCCTGGACGGGGTCGTTCCCGCCGCCGGTCGTGCAGCCGGCCAGGAGCAGTCCGCCGGAGAGGGCGAGTGCGGTGGTGGTGAAGAAACTGCGGTGTCTCATCGTTCGTGTTCCTCTTGTCGAAAGGGTGGTGCGGGAGGGGTGGAGGGTCAGCTCTTCACGGCGCCGAGAAGGGCGCCCTTGGTGAAGTGCTTCTGCATGAAGGGCAGGACGATCAAGAGGGGGATCGTCGAGACGACGATCATTCCGTACTTGATCAGCTCGCCCAGGCGCTGGGCGGCGGCGTAGGAGTCCATCGCTCCGGAGCCGCCTGCGGAGGTGACCTCGGACTGGATCAGGACGTTGCGCAGCACCAGCTGGAGCGGGTACTTGCTCTCGTCGTCGAGGTAGATCAGGGCGTCGAAGAAGGCGTTCCAGTTGGCCACGAGGTGGATCATGATCATGAGGAAGATCAGCGGCTTCGACAGCGGCAGGACGATGCTGAAGAAGAAGCGGAAGTCGCTCGCGCCGTCCATCTGAGCGGCGTCGCGCAGCTCGCCCGGCACGTTGTTCTCGAAGAAGGCGCGGGCGATGATCAGGTTCCAGACGCCGACCGCGCCGGGCAGGACCACGGCCCAGATCGTGTCCAGCATCCCGAGGTCGCGCACCACCAGGTAGCGGGCGATCAGGCCTCCGTCGATGAACATCGTGAGGATGAAGATCAGGAGGAAGACGGTCCGCCCGTAGAGGTCCTTCCTCGACAGGGCGTAGGCCGCGCAGAGGATCGTGCTGACGCTGATCGCGGTGCCGACGACCGTGTACAGGACCGAGTTGCCGAAGCCCTGCCAGATCGCGCCGTCCGAGAAGATCCGCCCGTAGCCCTCGAGGGTGAAGCCGGCCGGCCACAGCCAGACGTTCCCGTTGAGGATCTGCGACGGCTCGCTGAACGAGGCGATCACGATGAAGTACATCGGGTAGACGATCGCGACGATCGCCAGGAGCAGGACGGCGATCGCGATCGTGTTGAACACGGGGTCCGCGTACCGTCCGGTGCGCTTCGCCGGGGCGGTGCGGCGAGGGGGAGTCGGTGCCGACGGCTCGCGGAGGGCGCGGTCGGGGTTGATGGTCTGTGTCATGGCGTCGTCACCAGAGGCTCGATTGGCCCGCACGGCGGGCGACCTGGTTGAAGGTCGCCAGCAGGACGAGGTTGATCAGGGAGTTGAAGAGGCCGATGGCGGCCGAGTAGCTGAACTGCGCCTGCTGCAGCCCCGCCTTGTAGACGTAGGTCTGGATCACCTCGGAGGTCGGGAGGTTGAGGTCGGTCTGCATGAGCAGGACCTTCTCGAATCCGAGGTTGAAGAGATTGCCGATCGCCAGGATGAACAGGATCGTGATCACCGGCAGGATGCCCGGGATGTCGATGTGGCGGATCCGCTGCCACTTGCTCGCTCCGTCGACGCGGGCGGCCTCGTGCAGAGCCGGGTCGATCGCGGTGAGGGCGGCGAGGTAGACGATCATCGAGAATCCGGCGTTCTGCCAGATGTCGGAGCCGATGTAGAGGGGCCGGAACCAGTCCGGCGAGCCCATGAAGAACACCGGCTCTCCCCCGAGGGCGACGATCGCGCTGTTCACGATCCCGGACCGCGGCGAGAAGAGCAGGTGGATCATGCCCACGACCACGACGACCGAGATGAAGGACGGCGAGTAGAGCACCGTCTGCGTGAACTTCTTGAACCGCTCGCTCTGCAGCTGGTTGACGATCAGCGCGAGCACGATCGGCACCGGGAAGGCGATGAGCAGCCCCAGGGCGTTCACCGTCAGGGTGTTCTCGATCAGGCGCCCGAACTGGAACGACGAGACGAAGCGGGTGAAGTTGTCCAGGCCCACCCACGGGCTGCCCGAGAAGCCGAGCGACGGGTTGTAGTCGCGGAAGGCGATCTGGGCGCCGTACATCGGCCAGTACTTGAACAGCGCCACGAAGACGAGCGCCGGGGTCAGTAGTACGTATAACTGCCAGGAGCGCAGGGCGCGTCTCGCAGCGGAGCCGAGGCGCTGCCTCGGGCTCAGGAGGCGCCGTGGCCGGGGGATCCCGGGGGCGGACTTCATCGTCGTCATGCGCGCACCTCTGCACTCGTCACCGATCCGCGGAGGACCGGTGAGCAATGGATGGGATGGGGTCGGGGCTCCTCGCGCGGTTCCGCGAGGAGGAGGGAGACGGCGTCGCGGGCCATGCGCTCGTGGGGGAGCGCGACGGTCGTGAGGCCGGGGTCGAGGTAGGAGGCGAGGGTCTCCTGGTCGTCGAAGCCGACGATGGAGCAGTCCTCGGGCACGCGGAGGCCGCGCGCCTCGAGAGCCCGGTAGGCGCCCCAGGCGGTGCGGTCGTTGCCGCAGAAGATCGCGGTGGGGGGATCGGCCTCGTCGAGGAGCTCCGCGGTGAGGGCGAGGCCGTCCTCGACGGTGCCGCCGGAGCCGTGCCGGACGAGGCGGGGGTCCACGGTGAGGCCCGCCTCCTCGAGGGCGCGGCGGTAGCCCGCCCGCCGTCCGACACCCGCGGGGAGGTCGCTGTCGGCGGGCTGGATGTCGATGTAGGCGATGCGGCGGTGGCCGGCGCCGGTCAGCTGGCGGGTGGCGGTGTACCCGCCCTCCTCCTCGTCCGGGAAGACGCTCGAGAAGCGCCCGCCGGCGGACTGCGCGTTCACGACCACGGTGGGCACGTCGCCCAGCGCCTCCGGCACCTCGACGACGCGGTGGTACATCGAGGCGTAGATGACGCCGAGCACGCGGTACGACAGCATCATGTCGATCGCCGACTCCTCGAGGGCGCGCTCGCCGAAAGTGTCGACGCTGAGGATGATGTGGCCGCTCTCCCAGGCCCGCATCTGCGCGCCCTTCAGCAGGCGGCCGGCGAAGGGGGAGCTGGCGACCTCGTCCGAGACGAAGCCGATCATGCCCGACTGCCCGCTGCGGAGCGACTTCGCGAAGGCGTTGGTGCGGTAGCCGAGATCCTCGACCGCCTCCATCACGCGGGCTCGGGTGGCCTCGGTGACGCGGTTGCCGGGAGCGTTGTTGAGCACGAGGGACACGGTGGCCTGGGAGACACCGGCACGCTCCGCGACCTGCCTCATCGTCGCCGTCCGTCCGGCCATGACCCACCTCCTCGTGGTCTCGGTTATTCGTATAACTGGAAAGTACACATCCGAGAGCGCGGCGTCAACATCCGATTCCGCGAGCCCCGATCGGCAGGTCGCGAGAACGCAGGAGTCGTCGTTCCGGAGCTCGAGTGCGACGACATCCGCGTTCTCGCGGAGGGCGGGGGCGTCAGCCGGAGGACTCCCGCGGCACGAGGCGGACGGGCATGGCCTGCACCCCCGCGGTCGGACGTCCGTGGATCGCGTTCGAGAGCTCCTCCGCGGCGGCGCGGCCGAGCGTGTCGAGCATCATGTCGATGCTCGAGAGCGGCGGGCGGGCGGCCTCGACGAGGAGGTCCCAGTTGTCGAAGCCGACGACGGCCACGTCCTGCGGCACCCGCCGGCCGGTCTCGCGCAGGTGGTCGAGGGTGCCGCGGGCGATCTGGTCGCTCGCGCAGATGATCGCGTCGAGGTCCGGATGCGCGCGCAGCAGCGTCTCGGCGCACTGGCGGCCCCAGCTCTCGGACCACTGCCCGAAGAGGACGCCGCCGCCGACCAGCGGCAGCCCCGCCTCCGTCAGCGCCTGCTCGACGCCCCGGGCGCGGTCGTGCGCGGCGGTGTAGCTCGGCTCGCCGTTGACGAGGGCGATCCTGGTCCGTCCGCGCTCGATCAGGTGGCGGGCGGCGAGGACGCCGGCCTGCACGTTGTCGGGCGTGAAGGAGGAGTCGCGCGGATCCTCCGAGGGCGCGTAGGCGTAGACGACCGGCACCGGGATGGTGCGGGTGATCGAGGGGCGCGGGTTCGTCGTCCGGCCGAGCACCACGATCCCGTCGACGCGCTTGGCGAGCAGGTTCTTGATGTGGTGCTGCTCGCGGATCGAGTCGCCGCGGGCGTCGCAGAGGAGCACCGACGTCGATCCGGCGCCGAACGCGTCCTCGGCGCCGAGCAGCACGGGGAGCACGAAGCGGTTGTCGAGATCGTTGGTGAGCATCCCGATGGTGCCCGTGCGCCGGGAGTTGAGGGCCTGCGCGAACGGGTTCGGGGTGAAGGAGAGGGCCTCGGCGGCGTCCAGCACGCGCTGGCGGGTCTCGGCGCGCACCTGGTCGCGGCCGTTGAGCGCCTTGGAGGCGGTGGCGATCGAGACGCCGGCGGCGGCCGCCACGTCGGTGAGCGTGATGGTGCCGGTGGGCTTGCGTGGTGGCACCGCGCCTCCGTTCCGGGCCCGGCGGGCCGCCGCGTCGATCCTCGCACGACTCCGGTGAAAAACCGAAAAGACCGAAAAGGTCGCATCTCTTGACGCGCTGACCGCCCCTGCCTAGGTTTACCCGACAGAAAGTAGTTTCGGCCCGGCGCAGACGATCGGGACGACTGCCGAGGAATCCGTCAACGACGAAGGGATCATCCGTGAAGACGAGGAAGCACGCTCGGGGCCTCGCCGCCGCCGTCCTGCTGGGAACGGCCGCCGCCGCACTGACCGGCTGCGCGAGCGGCTCCGGGGGAGACTCCGGCTCCGCCGCGGGAGGCAGCTACACGTTCTGGGACCCGTACCCCCAGTTCGACGAGTCGTCCGACTGGGCGAAGCTCATCGACTCCTGCGGGACCGAGGCCGGCGTCACCGTCGAGCGCACCGGCTACGACACCACCGACCTGACCAACAAGGCGCTGCTCGCCGGTCAGCAGGGCAACTCGCCCGACCTCCTGCTCGTCGACAACCCCGTCGTCTCGACGCTCGCGGAGTCGGGCATCCTGACCACGACCGCCGAGTCCGGGCTCTCCACCGAGGGGATCGACGCGAACATCCTCGCGGCCGGCCAGACCGGCAGCGACACCTTCGGCGTGCCGATCGGCGCCAACACGCTCGCGCTGTACTACAACAAGGCCGTGCTCGAGAAGGCCGGCGTGGACGCCGCCTCCATCACCGACTGGGCCGGGCTGACCGACGCGCTCGAGAAGGTCACCGCCTCCGGCGGCAAGGGCATCACGTTCTCCGGCATCGGCACGGAGGAGGGGACCTTCCAGTTCCTGCCGTGGTTCTGGGGCTCCGGCGCCGAGCTGACCGACCTCGACTCGCCCGCCGCGGTCGACGCCGTCTCGCTCTGGAGCGACTGGCTCGAGAAGGGCTACGCGCCCAACTCCGTGATCGGCAACACGCAGACCACGAGCTGGCAGGAGTTCGAGACCGGCGAGTACGCGTTCGGCGAGAACGGCACCTGGCAGCTGGCCAACGCGAAGGCCTCGGGCATCGACTACGGCGTCCTGACCATCCCGTCGAAGGACGGCGGAGCGGCCCCCGCACCGACCGGAGGCGAGTTCCTCACCCTCCCGGTGCAGTCGGACACGGCGCGCTACGAGACCTCGAAGAAGATCGCCGAGTGCCTGACCTCGACGAGCAGCCTGGTCACGACCGACAACACGCTCTCGTACATCGCGCCGACGGCCGAGGCGCAGCAGGAGCAGGTCGCCGGCAACGCCGACCTCGAGCCGTGGGTCACCGCCGTGCAGGCCGCGAAGGGCCGCACCTCGGACGACCTCGGCACGAAGTACCCGAAGATCTCGGAGCAGCTGTGGGGCGCGGTGCAGACCGTGCTCAGCGGCTCGCAGTCTCCCGAGGACGCCCTGAAGGCCGCCCAGTCGGCCGCCGAATCCGCCACGAAGTAGGACGACCGGGGGCTCCCGCTCCCCGAACGAGGTCCCCCCGGCCGGTGCTCCGCGCACCGGCCGGAGGGACGGGAGAGACCATGACCACTGCCACCGAGACCGCCCGCCTCCTGCGGCGCGGCACCGAGCCGCCGGCCCCGCCCGCCCCGGCCGCCGAGAGCCGTCGGCGCCGCCGGCGCCCCGAAGGCGGCCGCCTGGTCGCGTGGGCGTTCCTCGCCCCGCTCGTCGCCTACCTGCTCGTCTTCTACGCGTTCCCGCTCTACCGCAACCTCGAGCTGAGCCTGAAGGACTACACGGTCCGCTCGTTCGTGCAGGGGAACGCGCCCTTCGTCTGGTTCGACAACTACGTCCAGGTGTTCCAGGACGCGACCTTCGGCCCGGCGCTGCTGCACACGGCGGTCTTCACTGGCGTCTCGCTCCTCTTCCAGTTCACGCTGGGGCTGGCGCTCGCCGTGTTCTTCTACCGCCGCTTCCCGCTCGCGAGCACGCTCCGGGCACTGTTCCTGGTGCCGTGGCTCCTGCCGCTGATCGTCTCGGCCTCGACCTGGTCGTGGATGCTCAACAGCGACTCCGGCATCGTGAACGCGTTCCTGGAGTCGTTCGGGATCGGCCAGATCAACTGGCTCACCTCGCCGACCACCTCGCTGATCGCGGTCCTGATCGCGAACATCTGGATCGGCATCCCGTTCAACCTGGTGATCCTCTACTCCGGCCTGCAGAACATCTCGCAGGACCTCTACGAGGCGGCCTCGCTCGACGGCGCGACCGGCGCCCAGCAGTTCTGGCGGATCACGCTGCCGCTGCTGCGGCCGGTGTCGGCGATCACGATCCTGCTCGGCCTCGTCTACACGCTGAAGGTGTTCGACATCATCTGGATCATGACGAAGGGCGGCCCCGCCGACTCCTCGACCACGCTCGCCACCTGGACCTACCAGCTCGGCTTCGGCTCGATGCTGCCCGACTTCGGACCGGCCGCGGCCGTCGGCAACCTGCTGATCATCCTGGCCCTCGTCTTCGGTCTCGTGTACATCCGCGTCCAGCGGAAGCAGGCCGACTCGTGACCGCGCGCCGCCCCTGGTACCTGACGGTGGTCGGGATCGCCCTCACGGCGGTCATGCTGTTCCCCGTCTACTGGATGATCAACGTCTCCCTCACTCCGACCGGCTCGATGCGGAAGGATCCGCCGGACTGGTTCCCGTTCTCTCCCACGTTCACCGGCTACCAGGCGGTGCTGAGCGAGCAGCTGCCCTACCTGGGCACCAGCCTCGTCGTCGGCCTCGGCACGGTGCTGCTGACCGTGGCGATCGCCGCTCCCGCCGCCTACTCGCTGGCGAAGCTGCGGCCCCGCGGCGGGCAGGCCCTCTCGTTCGTGCTGCTGATCGCGCAGATGATCCCGGCGATCATCATGGCGATGGGCTTCTACGCCATCTACCTCAACCTGGGACTGCTCAACTCGATCCCGGGCCTGATCGTGGCCGACTCCACCATCGCGGTGCCGTTCGGCGTGCTGATCTTCACGGCCTTCATGTCGGGGATCCCCGACGAGCTCACCCAGGCGGCCCGGATGGACGGAGCGAGCGCCTGGCGCACCTTCACCTCGGTGATCATGCCGATCAGCCGCAACTCCGTCGTCACCGTCTCGCTGTTCGCGTTCCTCTGGGCCTGGTCGGACTTCATCTTCGCCTCGACGCTCGACAGCGGCGGGAAGCTCCAGCCGATCACCCTCGGCATCTACAAGTACATCGGCAACAACAACCAGGAGTGGAACTCGATCATGGCGACCGCCGTGGTCGCCTCGCTCCCGGCCGCCGTCCTCCTCGTCGTCGCCCAGCGGTACGTCTCGGCGGGAGTCACCGCCGGCGCCGTCAAGGACTGACCCGTCCCTCCAAGGAGACACCGTGACCCTCACCGCCCCCACCGCCACCGCCCTCGGCGGCCCGGTCGCCCCCTCGCGGAGCGCGCTCCGGCCGCTCCGCCAGGACGAGATCCGCCTCACCGGCGGCTTCTGGAAGCACTACCAGGACCTCAACTCCTCCGCCGTCATCGAGCACTGCCGCTCGTGGATCGAGCGCGTCGGCTGGGCCGGCAACTTCGACCGCGCTGCCGACGGCTCGATCTCGTCCGCCGAGAGCGGCGACGCGCACGCGGGCATCGAGTTCGTGGACTCCGAGGTCTACAAGCTCCTCGAGGCCATGGCGTGGGAGCTCGGCCGGAGCGACGACGCCGGGCTGCAGGAGCGGTACGACGACCTCGTCGCGCGGGTCGCCTCCGCCCAGGACCCGGACGGGTACCTGCACACGAGCTTCGGCCGGCCCGGCCAGCGCGCGCGCTACTCCGACCTGGAGTGGGGCCACGAGCTGTACAGCTTCGGGCACCTGATCCAGGCCGCCGTGGCGCGGCTCCGCACCGGGCACGACGACCTCCTGCCGCAGGTCGCCCGGCGCCTCGCCGACCACGTGCACCGCGAGTTCGGGCCCGAGGGGAGGGTCGCCGTGTGCGGCCACCCCGAGATCGAGCCGGCGCTCGCCGAGCTGGCGCGGGCGACGGGGGAGGAGCGCTACCTCGAGCTGGCCCGCCTCTTCGTGGAGCGGCGCGGGACGGGGACGCTGAAGCCGATCGCGTTCGGCGCCGAGTACTTCCAGGACGACGTGCCCGTGCGCGACGCGGAGGTGCTGCGCGGCCACGCGGTGCGGGCCCTCTACCTCGCCTCCGGGGCTCTCGATGTCGCGGTCGAGACCGGCGACGCCGAGCTGGAGGAGGCGGTCCGCCGCCAGTGGGAGGCGACCGTCGAGCGACGCACCTACGTCACGGGCGGGATGGGCTCGCACCACCAGGACGAGGCGTTCGGCGCCGACTACGAGCTGCCGCCGGACCGCGCCTACGCGGAGACCTGCGCGGCGATCGGCTCCACGATGCTCAGCTGGCGGCTGCTGCTCGGCTCGAACGAGCCCCGCTACGCGGACCTGATGGAGCGGACGCTGCTGAACGCGGTGCTCCCCGCGACCCGCGAGGACGGCCGCGCCTTCTTCTACACGAACACGCTGCAGCAGCGCGTCGACGGAGTGGCTCCGGACGAGTCGCGCGAGACCGACCGCGCGCAGTCCAGCCTCCGCGCGCCCTGGTTCTGGGTCTCGTGCTGCCCGACCAACACCGCCCGCACCCTCGCGAGCGTCGAGCTCGGCTTCGCGACCGCCACCGACGACGGGGTGCAGCTCCACCAGTACGGCGCGTACGAGGTGCGCACCGGAGGCGTCGCGCTGCGCGTCGAGACGGAGTACCCGGCAGACGGCGAGATCGTCGTGCGGATCCTCGAGGACGCGGAGTTCGCGCTGACGCTGCGGGTCCCGCCGTTCGCGCGGGGCTCGGCGCTTCTCGACGGCGAGCCGGTCTCGACGCCGACCGTCACCGTCCGCCGGGCGTTCTCCGCCGGCGACACCGTGCGGCTCTCGCTGCCGATGACGGCCCGCTTCGTCGCCCCGCACACCCGGATCGACGCGGTGCGCGGCCAGGTCGCCCTCGAGCGCGGGCCGTTCGTGCTGGCGATCGAGTCGCTCGACCTGCCCGAGGGCCTGGACACCGAGCACATCGCGGTCGACGCCTCGGTGCCGCCGGTCGTGACGGCGGAGGGAGCGCGCGTGTCCCTCGTGGCGCGGGAGGCGGCTCCCGGCTGGCCCTACGGCTCCGTGCCGGTGGAGGAGGGGCGCCGCTTCGAGGCGGAGTTCCGGCCGTACCACCGCTGGGCGAACCGCGGGCCGTCGACGATGCGGATCTGGACGCCGACGGCCTGACGGGCACCGCTCGCGAGAACGCGGAAGTCGTCGCACTCGAGCGCGAGTGCGACGACGCCTGCGTAGTGGCTGCCGTTGCGGCGCCGTGCGCTCAGATCCAGCCGCGCTCGCGGGCCTCGATCACCGCGCGCTGGCGGGTGTCGACGTCGAGCTTGCGGAGGATCGACGAGACGTGGTTGCGCACGGTGCCGGAGGAGAGGTGCAGCGCCGCGCCGATCTCGCCGATCGTCTCGCCGCGGGAGCCGGCGCTGAGCACGTCGAGCTCGCGGTCGGTCAGCGGGCTGCGCGTGCTCGCCAGGGCGTCGGCGGCGATCTCCGGATCGACGTAGCGGCGTCCGCTCGCGACCTGGCGGATCACCTCGGCGACGTCCTCGACCCGGCGCGACTTCGGCAGGAAGCCGCTGACGCCCGCTCCGAGCGCTCGCCGCAGGACCCCCGGCCGCGCGTGCCGGGTGACGACCACGACCCGCGTCGCGGAGACCCGGCGCAGCCGCTCCGCCGCCTCGATCCCGTCGAGCCCGGGCATCTCGACGTCGAACAGGCACACGTCGGGCTGCAGGCGCAGCGCCTCCGCGACCGCCTGCTCGCCGTCGCGGCACTCGCCCACGATCTCGAGGTCCTCCTCGAGGCGGAGGAGCGCGGCCAGAGCCGTGCGGATCATGTCCTCGTCGTCGGCGATCAGCACCCGGATCACGAGTCGCTCCCCACCGGCAGGCGCGCGTCCAGCTCGAAGGAGCGGCGGACCGCCCCGGCGCGCAGCGTCCCCCCTGCCCGCTCGACCCGCTCCGCCATGCCGAGGACGCCCGAGCCGGTCCCGTCCGCCTCCTCCGCGTCCGGTGCCAGGTCGTTCACCGCCTCGAACCGCCACTCGTCCTGCTCCCGCGCGAGCCGCAGCCGCGCGCTGGAGCCGCCGCCGTGCTTGAGGATGTTCGTCGTCGTCTCGCGGACCACCGGCCCGAGCGTCTCGGCCGGCGCGTGAGCCGCCGCCGGGTCGACCTCGAGCTCGACGCGGAGCCCGGCCGAGCGGAGCAGGTCGGCGGCGTTGGCCAGCTCGTCGACGAGCGGGACGCTGCGGAAGCGCGTCGCCAGCTCGCGGGTGCCGGTGCGGGCGCCGTCGACCGAGCGCTGGGCGGCGCGCAGCTGCTCGAGAGCGGCCTCCGGGTCGCTGCCGAGGAGGCGCTCGGCGAGCTCGAGCTGCAGCGCGATCACCTGGAGGTGGTGGCCCTGGAGGTCGTGCACGTCGCCGGCGAGCAGCAGGCGCTCCTGCGCGGCGGCGAGCCGGCCCTCGGCGGCGCGCGCCCGGTCGAGCTCGCGGACGATGTCCCACCACCACAGCGCGCTGACGACCGTCAGGGGCAGCAGCGTCGCGAACAGCAGGAGGGTCGAGAGCGCGGCCGACGCGTCCGGCGCCGCTCGCGTCTGCTCGAGCACCGCCGCGACCGCGAGGACGATCGTGCAGAGCACCATCACCCGGAGCCGCACCCCGCTCTGCCAGGGCAGCACGGCGACCAGGGTCGCGGCGAGCGAGAGCCCGAGCGCGAGGCTCCCGGCGGCCGTGCCGGTGAGTGCCGCGGCCGCCACTCCGAGGCAGAAGACCAGGGTCGGCGCGGCCCGGAGGCGCACCGGGCCCTCGCGGTCGGCGCGCCGGTACGCGAGCGCGGTCGACGAGAACACCGCGACCCAGGCGGCCGCACCCAGGAAGTAGGCGCCCTTCCGCCACTCCTCGGCCTCGGCGCTCAGCACCGCCACGGACCAGACGGCCAGGACGATCACCACGAAGGAGGCGGCCGACGCGAGCGTGTACCACCAGGTCACGGCGACGCCGCGGCCCGCGCGCACGGGCGGATCCGCCTCGGTCGAGTTCACCATGCGGCCCAGGCTACGACCATGACACTTGTCACCCCTCGGGCCGTCGATCCTCCCGGGACGCGGTGACCCGGCGGCACTGCCGAAGCGGGCGCGGACACGGTCGGATGGAGGAGTCCCGAGAGCCGGGGCCACGTACCGGAAGGCACGACCATGACGATCATCAGCGACGCGATCCTCGGATTCCAGGACCTGATCGGCCGCGTTCCCGAGCTCGTGCAGCCCCTCGTCGTCGCCGCGGCCGGGGCCGTCCCCTTCATCGAGGGCGAGGGAGCGGCGAGCATCGGGATCATCGGCGGCATCCACCCGGTCGTCGCCGGGCTTGCGGGGGCGATCGGCAACTTCGTCTGCGTGGCGCTGCTCGTGCTGCTGGGCACCGGCGTCCGCTCGGCGATCACGGGCCGCTCGGAGGCGAAGCGGACGACTCCGCGGCGCGAGAAGTTCCAGCGGGCCTTCACCCGTTACGGCGTCCCGGGCGTGAGCCTGCTGGGGCCGCTGCTGCTCCCGACCCACTTCACCGCGGTGATGCTGGCGGGCGCCGGAGTCGGCCGCGGGCGGATCCTGCTCTGGCAGGGCGTCGCGATCGCGCTGTGGACGACGGTGCTGACGGTGATCGTCGGGCTCGCGGTCTCGGGCGCGACGCAGGCGGGCTGAGCGGGCCGGACACGGTCCTGAAGCGTGCGACCCCGGTGGCGCAGAGGCGTCCGCGCCACCGGTCAGTGCCGGATGCGCCGTCCCGGTCCGCCGTCCGGGTCCGTCGGCCCGGCGGACTGCAGGTGGGTGTGCAGGCGGATGAGGGTGTCGCGCAGCCGGGTCTTGACGGTGCCGAGCGGGATCGACAGCTCCTCCGCGATCTCGGAGTGGCTGTACCCGCGGACGTAGGCGAGGTAGAGGACGTCGTGGTGGATGGCGGCGAGCTGCCGGATCGCGCCGGCCGCGGGCGCCAGGGCCAACCGGACGTCCGAGCGCTCCCACTCGTGATCGCGCGGCCGGTCGAGGACCGTGTACTGCAGCTCCCGGCGCCGCGCCGACCGGTCCGCCCGGGCGCGGTCCACGGCACGGCGGTGCGCGACCTGGGCCAGGAAGGCGAGCACGGGACGGCCCGGGTCGAGCGAGCGCGCGGTGCGCCAGAGCTCGAGGTAGACCTCCTGCGCGACCTCCTCGGCGGCGGCGCGGTCGTCGAGCACGGCGTCCGCGACGGAGACGACCCGGCCCGCGGTGAGCGAGTAGAGCTGCCGGAAGGCGGTCCGGTCGCCCGCGCAGACCCGCAGCAGCAGGGCCGCCGACCGCGCAGGGCCGTCCCCGGGCTCACGCCGCTTGCCTGTCATCGTCGACACAGGCCTCAGCCTGGCACCGCGGACGCGCTCCTCCCGGGGTTACTCCCTGTGAGGTGGCCCCCGTTAGAGGCTCACTTTCACAGGAGTCCGCCGATGCGCGCCGCACGCCCGCCGATGCGCGGCCCCGGTCGCGCACGGGGCCCGTGCGGCGGCGTCGACGGACTGGGCCGCCCGTCAGACGGCGACGCGCGCGTTCGACTGCGCGAGGAGCGCGACCGAGCGCAGGCGCGCCTCCGTCTGCAGCGACGCGTGGGCGACGATGACCTCGTCGGCGTCGGCGGAGCGGGCGAAGTCGGCGGTGTAGTCGGCCACCTGGTCGCCGGTGCCGACACCGGTGTAGGTGGTCATGCTCGCGACGTGGGCGCCGATCGGCGCGCTGAGCAGGGCGTCGAGCTCCTCGTCGTCGAAGGTCTGGCCGACGGGGATCTGCCCGCTCTGGCGCAGCAGCATCATCAGGCGGGCGCGCTTCATCTGCGCGAACTGCTCCTGCGCGTCCTCCTCGGTGTCGGAGGCGATGGCGTTCATCCCGGCGATCACGTAGGGCGCGTCGAGCTGCTCGGAGGGGCGGAAGCCGCGGCGGTACTCCGCGACGGCCTGGTGCAGCGCGTCCGGAGCGAAGTGCGAGGCGAACGCGTACGGCAGGCCCAGCGCGGCCGCGAGCTGCGCGCCGAAGAGCGAGGAGCCGAGGATGTAGAGGGGGACGCGGGTGCCGGCACCGGGCGTCGCGCTCACTCCGGGGATGCGGGACTCGCCGGCGAGGAACGCCTGCAGCTCCAGCACGTCCTGCGGGAAGCGCTCGGAGGAGTCGGGGTCGCGGCGGAGCGCGCGGAAGGTCGCCTGGTCGCTGCCGGGGGCGCGGCCGAGTCCGAGGTCGATCCGTCCCGGGTGCAGCGTCTCGAGGGTGCCGAACTGCTCGGCGATGGTGAGCGGGGAGTGGTTCGGCAGCATGACGCCGCCGGAGCCGAGGCGGATCGTGGAGGTCTGCGAGGCGACGTGCGCGATGAGCACCGAGGTCGCGCTGGAGGCGATGCTCGCCATGTTGTGGTGCTCGGCGTACCAGACGCGGCGGTAGCCGTTCCGCTCGGCCTCCTGGGCCAGGGCGACGGAGGCGGCGAAGCTGTCGCGAGCGGTCTCACCGGGGGCGATGGGGGCGAGGTCGAGGATGGAGAGGGGAACGCTCATGGTGAGGGCAACGCCCGCGACGGCTCCGGTGTTCCCGTCGCGGGCGCCTTCCTCACGCCTCGGGGATGTCGCGGCCGTACGCCTCCAGCGTCACGGCCTCGGGCTCCGGTCCGCCGCGCACGCCGGCCTCGAGGGCGTCGATCCGGGCGAGCTCCGAGCCGGAGAGCGCGAAGTCGAACACGTCGATGTTCTCGGCGATGCGCTCGGGGCGGGTCGACTTCGGGATGACCTGGCGGCCCTCCTGCAGGTGCCAGCGCAGCATCACCTGCGCGGCCGTCTTCCCGTACTTGGCGCCGAGCTCGAGGAGCACCGGGTCGTCGAAGCTGCGGCGCGGGGAGTCGCGGTAGGCGGTGATGCCGCCGATCGGCGACCAGGCCTGGGTGAGGATGTCGTTCTCGCAGCCGAAGCGCTCGACCCGCCGCTGCTGGAAGTACGGGTGAACCTCGAGCTGGTTCACCGCGGGGACGACGTCGGTCTCGGCGAGCAGGCGGGTGAGGTGCTCGACCATGAAGTTGCTCACGCCGATCGCCCGCACCCTCCCGTCGGCGAGCAGCCGCTCGAGCGCCCGGTAGGCGTCGAGGGTGCGGTCGAAGGCCTCGGGCAGGGCCTGGTGCAGGATCAGCAGGTCGATCCGCTCGACGCCGAGCTTGCCCGCGCTCTTGTCGAAGGCGTGCAGCGTCTCGTCGTAGCCGTAGTCGCTGATCCACACCTTCGTCTCGAGGAAGACGTCGTCGCGGCCGGCGATCGCCTCGCCCACCTCGCGCTCGTTGCCGTAGGCCGCCGCCGTGTCGATGTGCCGGTACCCCGCGTCGAGCGCGGCGGCGACGGCGGCGCGGGTCTCGTCGGGCGGAGTCTGGAAGACGCCGAGTCCGAGGGCGGGGATCTCGACACCGTTGTGGAGAGTGAACGTGTTCATGAGCCCACGCTACGTCCGCAGACGCCGAGTCGCCCGAGAAGCCGCGCGCGACTCCTCAGGCGACCCCGTCGCTCCGGCCCTGTTCAGCCGTCGATCGGCAGCAGGATCCCCTTCACCGTCTCGTCCGTGGCGAGGAACTCCTGCACGGCCGGGTCCTGGAAGGCCTGGACGAGCTTCTTCACGTTCTCGGTGTCGCGGTACTTCGAGCCGATGGTGAGCTGCCCGGCGAAGTCGTCGGGGGCCTGCGGGGCGAAGATCTGCTGCTCGATCGGGATGCCGGCGGCGAGGTAGTACTCGGTGTAGCCGACGGCCGCGTCGAGGTCCGGCAGCGCGCGCGACTGGGCGGCGAAGTCGAGCAGGGTGAACTGCAGGTTCTTCGGGTTCTCGGCGATGTCGTCCTGGGTCGCGGTGCCCGGCTCCGTGCCCGGCTTCAGCGTGATCAGGCCGGCGTTCTGCAGCAGCCAGAGGCCCTGCGCCTCGTTGGCGGGGTCGGAGTAGAGCGAGACCGTGCCGCCGTCAGGGATCTGGGAGACGTCGGAGTACTTGTCGCTCCAGAGCCCGAAGCCCCAGCGGAAGACGGGGGTGGCCGCCTCCTCCTCGAAGTCGGGGTTGGCCTCGAGCACCTGTCCCAGCCAGAGCTTGTGCTGGTAGACCGTGGCCGCGACCTCGCCCTCGCTCACCGCGCGGTTGATGGTGTTGCTGTCCGAGAGCCCCTTGAAGGCGACGGTGATGCCGTAGCGCGGCGCCACCTCCTTCGCGACGAAGTCGACCAGGGCCTGCTCGGAGGCGTTGCCCTCGGCGGTCGCGACGTAGAGCGTCGCTCCCTCCTGCTCGTTGGCCGAGACGGCGGGGGAGAGGAGCGGGACGGCGATCGCGGAGGCGACGCCGACCACGACGACGGCCGCTCCGGCGATCCAGGGCCAGTGGCGCTTCTTCTTGAGATCGAATCCGAGGTCGTCGGGAGTGGACATGGCGGTGCCTTTCGAAGAGGGGGTGCGCGGGCGCGCGGGAGGGGCGCCCGAGGGCGCAGGAGGAGGAGTGGTGGTTCTAGACGGCGGCCGCGACCCGCGGCGCTCGCCGCGAGCGGGAGGCGCCGGGCGTGGTCGCGCGGACGAGGGCGTCGCCGGTGAGCTGCACGGTCGCGACGGTGGCGACCAGGATCACGATGGTGGCGAGCATGACGGTGGTGTCGAAGCGCTGGTAGCCGTAGGTCACCGCGACGTAGCCGATGCCGCCGGCGCCGATCGTGCCGGCGATCGCCGAGTACTCGATCATCGCGATCGTGTTGATCGTCAGGCCGCCGATGATCTGCGGCACCGCCTCGCTCAGCTGGGCGGTCCGCACCACCTGCAGCCGCGACGCTCCGGAGGCGCGGGCGACGCGGGTGAGCGAGAGCGGCACGCTGCGCAGCGCGTTCTCGACGATCCGGGTGAAGAAGGCGATCCCCGCGATCGACATCGGCACGACGGCGGCCGCGATCCCGATGTTGGTGCCGGTGATCAGGCGCGTGAACGGCATGATCGACGCCATCAGGATGAGGAACGGCAGCGAGCGGCCGACGCTGATGACGGCGCTGAGCACCTGGTGGGCGGCCCGGTTCTCGGCCAGCCCGCCCGGAGCGAGGTTGTGCACGAGAGCGCCCAGCGGCACGCCGACCAGCACCACGATCGCCATGACGATGCCGACCATGATCAGCGTCTCGCCGAGCGCCGGCAGCACCAGCGCGGGGATCTGCTCGAGCGGGACCTTGTTGTCGAGGTGGAGGATCACGCCGCCACCTCCTCGGCGAGGACGCGCACGCCGGCGGGCCGGACCGACAGGCCGAGCTCGGCCGCCGCACGGGTGAGCCGCGCCTCGTCGACCGGGCCGAGCCCGATCGTCGCGTGGCCGACCGCCTGCCCGTCCACCGTCTCGATCGCCGCGCCGAGCAGCGCGACCGGGCCGACCGCCTCCGCGAGCCGGGTGACCCAGTCGGTCGGCACTCCGGAGCGGGAGTAGCCCACCACCCATTCGCCCAGACCCGGGCCGGGCGCGACGGAGGGGCGCACCGGGTTGAGGGCGAGGCCGAGCGGGGACGCGGGGTCGCGCAGCAGGTCGACGAGACGGCCCGACTCCACGATGCGGCCGTGGTCGAGGCGGGCGACGGAGTCGGCCACCTGGCGCACCGTCTCCATCTCGTGGGTGATGAAGAGGATCGAGAGGCCCAGGTCGTCGCGCAGCTCCTTCAGGAGCGTGGTGATCGCGGTGGTCGAGGCGGGGTCGAGGCCCGAGGTGGCCTCGTCCGAGAGCAGCACCGAGGGGCGGAGGGCGAGAGCGCGGGCGATGCCGACGCGCTGGCGCTGACCGCCGGAGAGCTGGTGCGGGTAGTAGCGCGCGCGGTCCGAGAGGCCGACGCGCTCGAGCAGCTCCGCGACGCGCCGCTTCGTCTCGGCGGCGGTGACGCCGAGGTACTCCAGCGGCAGGGCCACGTTCTGCTCGGCCGTGCGGCGGCTGAAGAGTCCGTCGGACTGGAAGACGGTGCCGATGCGGCGGCGGGCGACGCGCAGCCGCTCCTCCGAGAGCTGCGAGAGCGCCTCCCCGTTGACGACGACCGTGCCCGAGGTGGGCCGCTCGAGGAGGTTCACGCAGGCGGCGAGCGTGCTCTTGCCCGCACCGCTCGGGCCGACGACGGCGAAGATCTCGCCGGTCGCGACCGAGAAGTCGAGGCGGTCGAGCACGGTCGCCGGACCGTAAGACTTGCTGAGCTGCTCGAGCCGGATCATCGCGTTCCTTCGGACGGGTCGGGCGGCCGCGGCCTCTCCGCGTCGTCCCGGACACGATGATGGAGCACCGCGGGCCCGCCCGTCCCGGCCCGCGTCGCCCGGCGTAACCCTTCGTCGCCGGGCGTAACAGTGCGCGGGGCGGAGGGGGTCGCTCACGCCGGTCCCGCCGCTGCCGGGCGCGGCAGGGCGCTCCCGTTCAGCTCGCGGCGGCTGCCGCGCGGGGGCTCTCGGCGCTCGCCTCGCGGTCGAAGCGCTCACGGCTGAAGACCTGGTCGGCGGTCGTCAGTGCGAGGCCGATCACGCCGGCCAGCTCGCCCAGGTCCGATGTGTGGATGGTCAGGTGCCGCGTGGCGAGCGGGTGGGTGCGCAGGTAGACGCGCTCGCGCAGGCCCGACATCAGCACCTCGCCGCAGTCGCCGAGCTGGCCCGAGATCACGATGGTCCGCGGGTTGAGGATGTTGACGAGGTCGGCGACCGCCTCGCCGAGGACGCGGCCGGCCTGGCGCACCGCCTGGGTGGCGCGCATGTCGCCGCGGAGCACGCGGGCCGTGACGTCGGCGACGTGCTTGATCGAGGGGTCGTCGGCCGAGAGGTCGCGGACGAGGGCCCAGCCGCTCGCGTATGCCTCCACGCAGCCGGCGTTGCCGCAGCGGCAGGGCAGCGGATCCGCGTCGACCGTGCCCGTGACCGCGCGGGTGTGGCCGATGTCGCCGGCCGCGCCGACGGCTCCGCGGATCGTCGCTCCGTTGAAGACGAGGCCCGAGCCGATGCCGGTGCCGAGCTTCAGGCTGATCAGGTTGTCGGAGCCGTGGTGGCGCGACTCGGCGAGGGCGCGGGCGTTCGCGTCGTTCTCGATGACGACCTGCACGCCCTCGTAGGGCTGGGCGAAGTAGCCGGCGATGTCGAAGTCGTCCCAGCCGGTCATGATCGGCGGATTGCGCACGCGCCCGGCGGCGAACTCGACCGGCCCCGGGACTCCGACGCCGATGCCGGCGACCGCGTCGCCCTGCTGCAGCCGCTCGAACGCGGCGAGCACCAGCGAGAGCACGGCGTCCGGTCCCTCCCAGACGTCGACGACGCCGCTCTCGTGTCGGAGGGGGGTGCCGCGCAGGTCGCAGGCGGCGGCGACGAATCCGCTCGCCCCGACGTCGGCGGTGAGGAACACCGTGCCGACCAGGTTCATCGCGAACATGCTCGAGGGGCGCCCGCCGGTCGACTCGCCTCCGGTGGTGGGGGCGATCAGGCCGAGCTCCACGAGGGTCGCGAGGCGCTGGTTGACGGTGGAGCGGGAGAGCCCCGTCTGCTCCATCACCGCGTTGCGCGAGACCTCGCCCTGCTCGCGGAACAGCGCGAGGACGTCGGCCACGTGCGAACCGGCCTCGCCGGTGGAGTACCCCGTCATCGCTCCCCCTCTTGTCACGGTCAGCGTACATGCCTGCCGACGGGAAACCTGAAGTTCCCCGACTTTCGTATTGCGGTAACGCGAAAGCCCCGGTAGTTTTCACACACCGGCACGCAGTGGTGCCACTGATCCTCAAGGATGACGATGAACCGCACAGCACGCCGCCTCCTCCCGGTTCTCGCACCGGTCGGCGCCCTCGCACTCCTCCTCACCGGCTGCGCCTCGGGTGGCGACACGGCCGCCGGCGGCTCCGGATCGACCAAGGTCGCCGCGGTCATCAAGGGCCTCGACAACCCCTTCTTCCAGGCGATGGAGAACGGCATCGAGGACACCGCGAAGGACGACTCCGTGGACGTCTCGGTGCAGGCCGCCGCCGACATCGGCGACACCACCGGGCAGGCCGACAAGCTCACCACGGTCGCCGGCCAGGACTTCGGCTGCCTGATCGTCAACCCGATCAGCGGCACGAACCTGGTGCAGGCCCTCGCCTCCGCCACCGGCAAGACGATCGTCAACATCGACAGCCCGCTCGACCCCGACGCGGTCGAGGCCGCGAACCTCGACGTCACCACCTACATCGGCACCGACAACGAGGCCGCGGGCGGCAAGGCCGGCGACTTCCTCCTGCAGCAGCTGCCCGCCGGCTCCGAGGTCGCCGTCATCGGCGGAGTCTCGGGAGACGTCACCAGCGCCGCCCGCGTCGACGGCTTCACCGCCGCGATCGGCTCCGACCTCACCGTCGTCCAGGAGGCCGCGGCCGACTGGAAGCGCGAGGTCGCGCTGACCAAGGCGACCGACATCCTCGCCGCGAACCCCGACGTGAAAGCGTTCTTCGCCGCGAACGACGACATGGGCCTCGGCATCGTCAAGGCCGTCGAGAACGCGGGCCTCACCGGCTCCGTCCAGGTGGTCAGCGTCGACGGCAACGAGGACGCGCTGCAGTCGGTGAAGGACGGCGGCCTCACCGCCACCGTCGCCCAGTACCCCTACGCGATCGGCCGGCTCGGCGTGCAGGCGTGCGAGGCCGTCGGCGCCGGCGAGGAGATCCCCGCCGAGATCGAGTCGCCCACCGCGCTCGTGACCTCCGAGACCGCGGAGCAGGCCCTCGGTGCCTTCCCCCAGCCGTTCGAGGAGTTCGACAACCCGCTCGCCGCGCTCGTCCCCAGCAAGTAGGACCTCCCGCCCATGGCAACCCAGGAAGCGACCATGACCTCAGTCACCGCCCGACCCCCGGCCAGCGCCTCCCCGCTGCTGGCGAACCTCCGTCAGCTCAGCTTCTGGGCCGAGAACGCCGCACCGATCGGGCTCGTCGCCCTGGTGATCGTGTTCTCGATCGCGACGCCGACGTTCCTCAGCCTCGGCAACATCAAGGCGATGCTCGTCGCCGCCGCGATCCTGGTCATCCTCTCGATCGGCCAGTCCTTCGTCATCACCACCGGCGGCATCGACCTCTCGATCTCGGCGACGATGACTGTCGGAGCGGTCGGCTTCGGCATCGGCTGGAGCGCCGGCTGGGGCTTCTGGCTCTCGGCGCTCGCGGCCCTGCTCTTCGCGGGGCTGATCGGAGTGATCAACGGCTTCCTGATCGCGAAGGGCAAGGTCACCGACTTCATCGCGACACTGGGCACGCTCTCGGTGGCGACCGGTCTCGCGCTGATCGTCTCCGACGGCAAGCCGATCACGGTCGGCAGCCCCGAGCTGCTCCGCCTCACCACCGGCTCGATCGGGATCATCGGCTACCCGATCATCCTGGCCGCGGTCATCGGAGTCGTCGCCTGGGTCGTCATGTTCCGCACCCGCTTCGGCCTGCACGTGCAGGCGGTCGGCGGCAACGAGGAGAGCGCGGTCGCCAACGGCATCAAGGCCGGACGCGTGCGCATCGCGGTGTACATCATCGCCGCCGTCCTCGCCGGAGTCGGCTCGCTCCTCCTCGTCGCCCGCGTCGGCGCCGCGGAGCCGGCCATCAACACGCAGTACCTGCTCAACTCCATCGCGGCCGTCGTGCTCGGCGGAGTGAGCCTCACCGGCGGCAAGGCCAAGATCGTCGGCCCGATCATCGGAGCGTTCCTCCTGACCGCGCTGACCAACGGCCTGACCCTCCTCGGCGTCTCGCAGTTCTACCAGCCCCTCGCCGTCGGCCTGGTGGTCGTGCTCGCCGCCCTCATCACCCGCTACCAGAAGAAGTGAGCCCAGCCATGACCAGCGACATCCTGCTCGAAGCGCGGGACATCAAGAAGTCCTTCGGCGGCGTCCACGCTCTCAAGGGAGCGTCGATGTCGATGCGCCGCGGCGAGATCACCGCCCTGATCGGCGACAACGGCGCGGGCAAGTCCACCCTCGTCCGCTGCCTCTCCGGAGTGCACCCCGCCGACTCCGGCACCATCACCCTCGACGGCGACGTGGTGCACTTCACCACTCCGCTCGGCGCGCGGGACGGCGGCATCGAGACGGTGCACCAGACCCTCGCCCTGGTCGAGGACCTGACCGTGTGGCAGAACTTCTTCCTCGGCCGCGAGCTCACCAAGGGCGTGCCCGGGGTGCGGTTCCTCGACCGCACGCAGATGAAGAAGACGGCCCAGGAGCTTCTCGGCGACCTCGCCGTGAATGTCCCGCCGGTCACCAGCAAGGTCCGCCGCCTCTCGGGCGGCCAGCGCCAGGCGGTCGCGATCGCCCGGGCTGCAGGCTGGGGCAGCAAGATCGTGATCATGGACGAGCCGACCGCGGCGCTCGGCGTCCAGGAGACGGCGCGCGTCGAGAAGATCATCCTCAAGCTGCGCGACGCCGGAGTGGCCGTGCTGCTGATCAGCCACAACTTCGACCAGGTGATGCGCCTGAGCGACCAGGTGTGGGTGATGCGCGCGGGCCTCGCCGTCGCCGGCCGCCGCACCGCCGAGACCAGCGGCGACGAGCTCGTCTCGCTGATCACGGGCGCGAAGGCCGCCTGATGCACCCCGAGTTCCTGCACCGCGGGAGCACGGAGCGCTCGTCGCCGATCGGGGTCCACGCGGGCCTGCTCGTCGGCGACTGGACGCGGGAGTCAGGGCGCCACGCGATCGGCGCCGCCGCCTCGATCGGCTTCGACCTGATCGAGATCCCGGCGCCCGACGACCCCGACGCCTCCGCGTGGACCGCCGACCTCCTCGACGAGCACGGGATCGACGCGGTCGTCTCGCTCGCGCTGGACGCCGACTCCGACATCACGGACCAGGCCACGGCCGGCCGCGGCGAGGAGCGGCTCCTGGCGGCCGTGCGGTTCGCCGAGGCGATCGGCGCGCGGTACGTCGGCGGAGTCACCTACTCGGCCATGCGCAAGTACGAGCACGCGGCCGACGCGGCTGCCCGCTCGCGCTCGCTCGACGTGCTGCGGAGGGTGGCCGCGGCCGCCGCTCCCGCCGACGTCGTCGTCGGAGCGGAGTACGTGAACCGCTACGAGAGCAACCTGCTGAACACGGCCGCCCAGACCGCCGCGTTCCTCCGCGAGCTCGACGCGCCGAACGTGCTCCTGCACCTCGACACCTTCCACGCCCACCTCGAGGAGGTCGACCTCGCGAGCGCCGTCCGCGACGCCGGCGACCTGCTCGGCTACCTCCACGCCTCCGAGAACCACCGCGGAGAGCCGGGCACCGGGAGCACCGACTGGACCGGGCTCGCGGCGGCGCTCGCCGACTCCGGCTACCGCGGCCCGCTCACCCTCGAGAGCTTCTCGCCCGCCGTCCAGCCCCCGGCCTCGGCCGAGGGCATGGGCCTCTGGCGCGAGCTCTGGCACGACCCCGTCGCCCTCGCGACCTCCGGCCACGCGTTCCTCGCGGACCTGCTCGACACCGACCCCGCGGCCCGACGCCGCCCCTGAACCTCTCGAACCAAGGAGCACCACCATGACCACGAACCCTCTCGGAGTGCACGCCCTCGTCTTCGCCGGCGGCACCACCCCCGACGAAGTGACCGCGACGATCGAGCAGACCAAGGCGGCCGGATTCGACCTGCTGGAGCTCTCGCTGCACGACGTGCAGAACCTCGACACCGCCTCCGCCCGCACCGCCCTCGAGGCGAACGACCTCGGCATCGTCTGCTCGCGCGGCCTCGCCTTCTCGGCCGACGTCTCCAGCGACGACCCGGAGGTGGTGGCCCGCGGCGCGAAGCTGCTCGCCGACTCCCTCGAGACCACCCACGCGCTCGGCGGCACCCACTTCACCGGCGCCCTCTACAGCGCGCTCGGCAAGTACAGCGCGCCCCTCTCGGCCGCGGGCCGCGCGAACGTCGTCTCGGTGCTGACCGACCTCGCCGCCGAGGCCTCGACGAAGGGCATGACCCTCGGCCTCGAGATCTGCAACCGCTACGAGACCAACGTCATCAACACCGCCGCGGACGCCCTGCGCCTCGCCGACGACATCGGCGCCGACAACGTCCTGATCCACCTGGACACGTACCACATGAACATCGAGGAGGACGACTTCTTCCGCCCGGTGCTGCTGGTCGGGGATCGTCTCGGGTATGTCCACATCGGCGAGAACCACCGCGGCTACCTCGGCAGCGGCCACCTCGACTTCACGACGTTCTTCCACGCCCTCGCCGCGATCGACTACCGCGGACCCATCACCTTCGAGTCGTTCTCGTCGGCCGTCGTCTCGCCGACCCTCTCGAACGACCTGGCCGTGTGGCGGAACCTCTGGAACGACGGCCCCGCGCTCGCCCGCCACGCCCACGGCTTCCTGGTGAACGCGCTGGAGAGCAGCCGTGGCGAGGCCTGAGACCGAGGTCGCGCCCGACGCGGTGCGGCCCGGTCTCGACGAGCTGGCCGGGCGCGCGCTCGCGCTGACCTCGCCGGGCCGCCGCGCGATCGTCGCGATCGCCGGCAGCCCCGGGGCCGGCAAGACCACGCTCGCCCGGGCCGTGGTCGCCCGCGCGAACGAGCTCGCGGGGGAGGGGACCGCCGCCTTCGTGCCGATGGACGGCTTCCACCTCGCCAACGCCACGCTCGACGAGCTCGGCCGCCACGACCGCAAGGGCGCCCTCGACACGTTCGACGGCTGGGGCTTCCTCGCCCTGGTGCGGAGGCTGCGCGCCGAGACCGACCACGTCGTCTACGCGCCCACCTTCGAGCGCACCGTCGACGAGGGAGTGGCCGGCGCGCTGGCCGTGCACCCCTCCGCGTCGCTCGTCGTGCTGGAGGGCAACTACCTCCTCGTCGACGAGGGCCCGTGGGCGCTGCTGCGTGCCGAGTTCGACGAGGCCTGGTTCTGCGCGACTCCCGAGACCGAGCGCTTCGAGCGCCTGGTCGACCGCCACGTCTCCTTCGGCCGCGCCCCCGAGGCGGCCTCCGCCTGGGCCTCCGAGGTCGACGGGCGGAACGCGCTGCTGATCGAGGCCACTCGCGACCGCGCCGACCTGATCGTGTCGGGGACGGCGGCGGGGGTGGTCTGACGCCCGATGTGGCGGAGGAGCGGTCCGCTTCGGGGCGCGACGTGGGCTCTCGGGCGTGTCCGGCCGGTCGATCGGTCGGACGACGGAGGACCCGTCGCCCGGCGGATGCGGTCTCGACGGGTCGGGTGCGAGGCTCGAGGGATGGACGACTCGACACGGAACTCCTCGGAACAGCCCGCTCCCACCACCCCGCCGGCAGCTGCGCCCCCCGGAGCCGGGCAGCCGCCCCTCCCCGTCGCTCTCCTCCTCCTGCTGCGGCGGAGCGACGGGCGGCCCGCGGCTTCGTCGGGCGCTCTCGACACCGTCCTGGCCGCCTCCGTCCTCGCGGAGCTCTCCCTCCAGCGGCGCGTCGAGGTGGACGCCGGAGCCGTCGCCCTCGGGCCGGAGCGGTCCGCGCTCGGGGACGCCGTGCTCGACGGGGCACTCGGGTGGATCGCAGCGGAGCGAGCACCGCGCAGCGTCTCCTGGTGGATCGCCCGCCTCACGCGGAGGGAGCTGCATGCCGCCCTCTTCGAGCGGGTCGCCGCCGTGGAGCCGGCGGAGGACGAGCGGCTGCGGATCCGGGTCGCCGAGGTCCTCGCGGCTCGGACGGCTCCCCTTCCGTCGGACGCGGCGCTCATCGGCCTGCTCGACGCGGCCGGAGCGCTCTCGCCGAGGCCCGGCATCCCGGACCGGCAGGCGATCCGGTCGCTCGCGGCGCAGCACTGGGCAGGGCCGGCGGCCGCCGCCGTCCTCGCGGGAACCGCCGCGAGCGTCACGGGAGCCGCGGTGATCGCCGCGACGACGACGGTCACGATCACCGGCATGTGATCCGACGCGTGCGACTCGCTGAAGCCGCGCGCCCCTACTCCGCCGGGTAGTCGGGCGCGACGAAGACGCAGAACGGGTGGCCGGCCGGATCGGCGAGGACGTGGAGCGCCTCCTCCGGGTCCTCGCTCCTGTCCTCGATCAGCTCGGCGCCGAGAGCGAGCGCCCGGGTCTTCTGCCGGTCGAGCTCGTCGGCGTCCGCGACCATGAAGTCGAGGTGCAGCTGCTGCGGGACGGGCCCCTCCGGCCAGGTCGCGCGCGGCAGGGCGGCCACTCGCTGGAACGTGAGCTTCGCGCCGTCGGCGGTGACGATCGCGACCCACTCCGCCTCGTCGTCCGAGCCGTCCGCGGGCGGCTCGTCGCCGGGGCGGTACTCGCCGCCGAGCAGGGCGAGGTAGAAGGCGGAGAGGGCGCGGGCGTCCTCCGTGTCGAGGACGACCTGGCGCAGGCGCATGCGGGCAGGGTACCGCCGGACAAGCACTGGAGGGGGGATCACGTGCTGTGCGGAGCGGCTCCGGGAGCCGGGCGTCCGTGGGTAGCGGCCCGACGTCGGCTGAGAAGGGGGTCCCTGCCCCGACACGGCAGGCAGGCCCCTCTCGGCCGAGGTCGTGCAGCTCTCCGACATCGCCGCCCTGCCACTCCGCGCCCGCTTCCTCAACCCCTCCCGGCTCCCGGCCTCGCGCCAGGGCCCGGCGCGTACTGTGGCCGCTGACTCATGACGGCTACGAGGGAGACACCATGACGGAGCAGATCGGAATCCCCGAGGCCGCGGCACTGGGGAGCGAGCGGCGGAGCATCGCGATCCTCGGAGCGGGCGGCGACCTCACCGAGCGGCTGCTGCTGCCGGGCCTGGGCCGGGTGGCCGAGCTCGCGCGCGACCTCGAGCTCACGCTGATCGGGGCGGCGCGCACGCCCCAGACCGACGAGGAGTGGCAGGGCCTCGTCCGCCGCAGCCTCGAGGCGGCCGGAGTCGCCGCGCACACGGTCGAGGCGCTCGCCTCACGGGCGCGCTTCGTCGCCACCGACGCCTCCGACCCGGAGCAGCTGAAGGCCCTCCTCGACGCCTGCCCGTCGACCCCGGTGCTCTACGTCGCCCTGCCGCCGGCGATGGGGCACAAGGTCGCCGCCTCGCTCGCCCAGCTCGACCTCCCCGAGGAACTGGTCGTCGCCATCGAGAAGCCGTTCGGCGAGGACCTCGACGACGCGATCGCCCTCAACGCGGCGTTCGCGAAGGTCCTCCCCGAGAGCCGCCTCTGGCGCATCGACCACTTCCTCGGCAACGCGACCGTGCTGGGGATGCTGGGTCTGCGCTTCGGCAACAGCCTGCTCGAGGCGAGCTGGAGCGCCGAGTGGATCGAGAAGGTCGAGATCGTCTACGACGAGACGCTCGGCATCGAGGGCCGCGCGGCCTTCTACGAGAAGACCGGCGCGCTGCGCGACATGCTGCAGAGCCACCTCCTGATGGTGCTCGCGCTGACCACGATGGAGCGCCCCGACGAGGTCGCGCCCGACGAGGTCCACGCGCGCATGGCCGAGGTGCTCGGCGCCGTGCGGCTCTGGCGCGACGACCCCTCCTCCGCCCGCCGAGCCCGCTACACCGAGGGCCGCGTCGACGGCCGCTTCTTCCCCTCCTACGTCGACGAGCCCGACGTCGACCCCGAGACCGGCACCGAGACCCTCGCGCAGCTGCTGCTCCAGGTCGACACTCCGCGCTGGGCGGGCGTCCCCTTCGTCCTCCGCTCCGGCAAGGCGATCGGCGACCCGCGCCGCGAGGTGGCGATCCACTTCCGCGCCGCCACGCCCCCGCGCGGCCTGCAGGCGGCCGAGGGCGACGCCGGGACGGTCCTCCGGATCGGCCTCAAGGGCGGCGACGTCAGCCTCGACCTGGTCGTGAACAGCGCCGACGAGCTGACCGATCTCGAGCGCACCACCCTGACGGCGCAGCCCGGCGCGGCCACGCTCGACCCCTACGCGCAGGTCCTCGCCGGGATCCTGCAGGGCGACACCCTGCTCTCGGTCCCGGGCGACGTGGCCGAGCAGTGCTGGCGCATCATCACTCCGGTGCTCTCCGCCTGGGCCGCGGGCGACGCTCCGCTGGACGAGTACGAGGCGGGGAGCGCGGGGCCCGAGGGCTGGTGAGCTCGCGGTGAGGCGCGCGGGCTGAGGCGGGGGCGTTCCGGCGCGGGCCACCCGCGAACGGAACGGTGGGTCACCGACTGATCGGGCAGAGCTTTTCCGGAGTCCGCTCTCCCCGAGCGGCTCGGCAGTGCGCCTCGGCAGCCTCCTGAAGTCTCCCGACCGAGGCGGCCGCCCCTACTCTCACCAGGAGACGTGCACGAGACGTCGTGCCGCGTGAGAGAGGGAGTCCGATGAACCTGGTCGCGCCATTGCCCAAGCCCGTGGTCTTCGCGATCGCGGCCGTCTTCTCGGTGGTCGGGATCGTCCTCTTCGCGCTCGCCTACGGGAGTGCGATCGGCGCCGAGTGGTTCCCCGTCGCGACCACGATCGTCATCTTCGCCGCCATGGCCGTCGGACGAGTCGGCAAGCCTCAGGTGCTGGTCGCGAATCTCCTCTCCTATGTGACCGTGGGAGCCGGAGTCGTCGGGGGATATCTGACGGAGTTGACCACAGGAGGATTCGCGGTCGTCGCTGTCGCGGCAGCAGGCTTCGCTTTTCTTGAGGCTCGGGACGATTCGTTCTGGGGCGCTCAGGTCTCCCATTCCCGCGCGAAGCTGATCGTGGTTCTCGTGGCTGTCGCCGTGGGGGTCCTGCTCGCCGTAGCCGGCCTCTCCTTGCTGATCCTGCAGGAAGTCGCTTCTCGGGT
Source organism: Rathayibacter sp. AY1E2 (assembly GCF_002932325.1). NCBI lineage: Bacteria > Bacillati > Actinomycetota > Actinomycetes > Micrococcales > Microbacteriaceae > Rathayibacter > Rathayibacter sp. AY1E2. The sequence continues at coordinate 103,700 of NZ_PSVO01000005.1, read as the reverse complement.
GTGAGGGAATTCCTCCTCCGCCCGCTGTCGCCGGCCGGCGTCGCCGCTCGGGGCTGTGAGCCGAGCGATCGCTGCCCGTTGACCCTCCCGCCGGGGGAGACGGGATGCTGGAGGCATGTTGGGCATCGGGGAGTACGCAGGCATCACGGGTCTGAGCGTGAAGGCGCTCCGGCACTACGACGAGAAGGGCGTGCTGGTCCCGGCGGAGGTCGACGAGCGGTCGTCGTACCGCCGGTACGCCGACGCCCAGGTCCGGGCCGGAGTCGTGATCAGCGCCCTCCGGAGCGCGGGGGTGCCGCTGCCCGAGGTCGCGGCGGCGACTCGAGCCGGCACCGCGGCGGAGGCGCTGCAGGCGCACAGGGAGCGCGTGCTCGCGGAGCGGGAGCAGGAGGACCGGGCGTTCGAGGCCGCCGAGGTGGCGCTGCGGGCGCTCGCCGTGCCGGTCGAGGTCGCCGAGCGGACGATGCCGGCGCAGCCGTACGTCGGCCAGGTCCTCACGATCGCCCTGGACGAGGCCGACGGGCCGGGCGACGACGAGGCGAACGAGATCTTCGGCGCGCTCGCCACCCGAGTGCACGCGGCAGGGCTCGGGCCGACGGGACGTTTCTGGACGGCGCTCCGGGCGGGCGAGCCGGGTTCGGCGGAGCTCGTCTGCTGCTGGCCGACGTCGGCGGAGGCGGAGGGCGACCTCGCCGATCTCGCCGCGATCCTCCCGGCGCGCACCGAGCTGGTCGCCACCTGGCGCCCCCGCGACGGGGAGGAACTGCCCGAGGGGACCCTGCATCCGGCGATCGTCGCGCTCTTCGACGCCGCCGGAGACCGCGGCCTCCGGCTCGACGGGGTCGAGGTGAGGCAGACGGTGCTGGGGGAGGGGCCGGAGGACGTGGCGGTCGAGGTGTCGCTGACGGTCGCGGGGTGAGCGCAGGGCGGGAGGCGGGGACGACCGCAGTCGCCCCCGCCTCCCGGTCCGGTGCTGCTCAGTAGGCGAACTGCCACATGTAGCGGCGTCCCTCCAGCGCATAGCCCCGGGCCGCGGCCCAGTGGGCGGCGAGCCGGGAGACCAGCGTCGAGTACACGAGCGGTGCGACGAAGGCGCGCTGTGGCGCCGCGATGCCGGGCAGCTCGAGGTCGCGGGAGTCGACGTAGTGGGTCGTCCCGCTGTACTGGTCGAGGAAGTTCCGGGCGCGCTCGCCCATCGGCCGCGTCGCGTCCTCGGCGAGGAAGACGAGGCTCTGCGTCTCGCCGTCGAAGACCTCGAAGGGGCCCTGGAAGAACTCGTCCGCGTTGATCGTCGCGGCGTGCATCCACTGCATCTCCTGCAGGTAGCAGGTGGTGAAGGTCTGACCGGGGCCCATGAGCGACCCGGAGGTGACGAGGTAGGTCACAGGGACGTCCTTCATCGCGGCGGCCAGCTCCTCGGCCCTCGGCTCGAAGGCGGCGACCGTGGCGACCATCGCGGACGGCAGGGCGCGCAGCGCCTCGAGCCGATCCGTCACGTCCACCCCGTCGCGGCGCAGGACCGCGAGCGCGAGCAGCTGCAGCACGAGCTGCGTGCCCTGACCGGTCTGCGCGACGAAGGCGGTGTCGAGGGCGAGCGCGAGCGGTCCCTCCTGCTTGAGGGTCACTCCGACCACGGCGGCGCCGCGCTCCTGCGCCCACTCGCCGGCCCGCACGGTCTCGGGGGTCTCGCCGGTGCCCGAGAGCACGACGACGAGCGCGCCGGGGCCGACCGAGGCGGGCGCGCGGAAGAAGAACTCGTCCGAGTTGTAGGAGGCGGCGGGCGTGATCGCGGCCGTGTCGAGCAGGTACTGAGCGGCCTGGACGCCCATCAGCGATCCGCCTGCGCCGACCAGGAAGACGCGGTCGACCGCGGGGAGGGAGGCGACGTGGTCGTCGATCCGGCTCCACAGCGACAGAGCGTGCTCCATCGAGGGGGCGATGTCGTCGGGGACGGGGGCGACGGGGCCCGGTCCGAGGTAGGTGCCGTCGGTCATCGGAATTCTCCTTCTGCGAGGGGGTGGGTCTGGTGGTCGAGGGCGACGGCCGCGGGCGGGCCGGCCTCCTCGGTGATCTCGATCGGCGCTCCGTAGCCGAAGGCGCCGTGCTCGGTGCAGGTGAACGCGGCCGAGATCGAGGCCGCGGCCATGAGGTCGTCCAGCTCCTCGCCGCGCAGCAGCCCGATGAGCGTGCGGGCGATGAACGAGTCGCCGGCGCCGAGGGTGTCCACGACGCGAGTGGCGACCGGGGTGCTGACGGCCCGGCGGACTCCGTCGGAGAGCACGGCTCCGCGCTCGCCGCGTGTGACGAGGGCCCAGGAGGCGCCGGCGTCGAGGGCGCCGGCGAGCAGGTCCTCGATCTCGGCGTCGCTCCGGCCTCCTCCCGAGAACGAGGCGAGGAAGCAGTGCTCCGCGACCTCGGCGACGGACGCCCGGTCGAACTCGGAGGAGAAGTCGTACGACACGCGCGTCCGCTCGGCGAACGCGCCGAGGTGCTCGTCGAGGAAGCTCGAGGCGCCGACGTGCAGAGCGTCGAAGCCCGCGATCGTGTCGAGGTCGTCGGCCGAGGGGGTGAAGAGCGAGACGCCCTTCCCCGAGTCGAGGAAGACGCGGTCTCCGTCGATCAGGCCGATCCGGCAGTAGGCGGTCCAGCCCTCCTCCTGGCGCAGGCGCGACACGTCGACGCCCTCGGCGGCGAGGGAGGAGCGGAGGAGCCGGCCGGCGGCGTCGTCGGACACGGCGCCGATGTAGGCGGTCGGGACGCCCTCGCGAGCGGCGTAGACCGACACGTTCACGCAGTTGCCGCCGGGGTACATCACGCCGTCCGCGGTGTAGCAGTCGACGACGTTGTCGCCGACGGCCACGACCCGGGGATCGGCGAGCGGGAGCGGGCGCATCAGGCCGTCACCGCGCTGAACCGCGACGAGCGGAACGGCCGCAGCAGCGGGCTCGCCTCGCCGGAGAGGATCTCGAGGGCGATCAGCTCCCCGACGATGAGCCCGAGCGTCGCGCCGCTGTGGGTGAAGACGGCATGCAGACCGGGGATCTCCTCGACGGCTCCGAGCACCGGCTCGCCGTCGCCCGGGATCGGCTTCGGGCCGGCCCCGAACGAGTCGAGCTCGAGCCGCGGGTTGCCCGCGAGCACGGCCGACGCCTCCTCGAGGAGAGTGGCGACGGTCTCGTCGCGCACGTGCCAGGTGCCGTCGGGGTCGACGACGACCTCGCGCTCCGACCAGCCGGAGTCGAGGACGAGGGTCCCGTGCGGGGTGGGCCGCACGGCGACGCGGGGGGTGTTGAGCACGGCCCGCAGCTCGACCTCGATCGGCTTCGTCGTCACGAGCAGCGAGATCGGTGTCTGCTCGGGGAGGTGGATCCCGAGCTCCGCGAGCTCGCGCGGCACCCAGGGTCCCGTGGCGAGGACGACCTCGTCGGCGGGGATCCGGTCGCCGGAGGCGGTCTCGGCTCCGACGGCTCGACCGCCCTCGACGATGACCGTCGTGCGTCCGGCGTTCTCGATCAGCACGCCGCCCGCCTCCTGGAAGGCCTGGAGCAGGTGGGCGGTGAGGAGCGGGAGGTCGACCCAGCCCTCTCCGGGATTGAAGATCGCGCCCTCCTCGGCGACGGAGGAGGGGTCGACCCCGGGGGTCCACTCGGCGATCTCGTCGGGGGAGAGCCACTCGGAGTCGTAGCCGACCGCCTTCTCGTGGGCGGAGCGCTCGCGGTGGGACCGGCCGGGCTTGGCCCAGGTCAGGCCGCCGTCGAAGCGCAGGAACCGCGCGGCGTCGGGGTTGCGGGCGAGGAGCGTCCGGTAGCGGTCGATCCCGGCGACGCGGAGCGCGTGGTACTCGTCGCTGCGGATCCCGGCCGAGTTGAGCCACGAGAGCGAGCGGCCGCTGGCGCCGGAGGAGACGGTCGTCTCGGTCACGAGCGTGACGGTCGCGCCGCGCCGGGCGAGCTGCGCCGCGGTCGAGACTCCGAGCACTCCGGCGCCGATCACGACGACGGCGGGAGCGGAGGCGGTGGTTCTGGGCATGGCTGTGCTTCCTGTTCGGTGAGTGGAGAGAGGGGGCGCCGTCAGCGCGATGCGGCGGCGCGGATCCGGTCGATCAGCTCGAGGACGCGCACCGCGTCGTCGGGATCGACCGGCAGGGGCGCGCCGTCGAGCAGTGTGTCGGCGAGGCGGGAGTAGAAGTCGCTGTAGCGGCCGGCCAGGAGGGGGTGCGGGCGCGCCGACCCGTCTCGCCCGAGCAGGGCCGGGGTCGAGGCCGCGCCGAAGCCCTCGTCGGTGGGGAGGCCCCCCGCCTTGAGGGCCCCCTCCTGCGGGTCGAGGCCCGAGGAAGTGAAGCCGGCCTCGGAGCCGAGGACGTGGAAGCGCGGCCCGACCAGCGGCGCCATCGCGTTCATCCACAGGTGCGAGACCACTCCGCTCCGGTGCTCGAGCGAGACGAACGCGTCGTCCTCGGCTCCTCCGCCGTCCCGCCGCGTCGCGAGTTCCGCGTGCACGTGGTCGACCTCGCCGAAGAGGAGGAGCGTCTGGTCGAGGAGGTGGGTGCCGAGGTCGAGGAGGATCCCGCCGCCGTCGGCCGCTGTCGAGCGGGCCTTCCACGTCTTCGTCTCGACGGGCTTGAACCACTCGAAGCGGGACTCGAACCGACGCACCACGCCCAGGGCGCCCTCGTCGAGGAGAGCGCGCAGGGTGAGGAAGTCGCCGTCCCAGCGGCGGTTCTGGAAGACCGTCAGCACGACGTCCTGGGCGCGGGCGTGGTCGACGAGCGCCCGCGCCTCCGCGGCGGTGGCGGCCAGGGGCTTGTCGACGACGACCGCGACTCCGGCGTCGACCGCCCGGGTCGCGAGGTCGACGTGGGTGCCGGGCGGCGAGCCGATGACGACGAGGTCGAGGCCGCGCTCGAACAGGGACTCCGCGTCGGGCAGCACCTCGGCGCCCGGGTGCAGGCGGCGGGCCTCGGCGGCCCGCTCGGGATCGGCGGTGACGACGGCCTCCACCGAGTACCGCGGAGACGTGGCGAGGAACGGACCGTGGAACACGCGGCCGGAGGTGCCGAACCCGATCACGCCGGTGCGCAGCGGCTCCCGGGCGCTCACAGCACCTCCGAGAGGAAGCGCTGCAGGCGGGCGCTGCGCGGTGCGTCGAAGATCTGCTCCGGGGTGCCGACCTCGACGACCCGGCCCTCGTCCATGAAGACGACCTGATCGGCGACCTTGCGGGCGAACTTCATCTCGTGCGTGACCACGAGCATCGTCATCCCGCGCTGCCCGAGCGCGGCCAGGAGGTTCAGGACGCCCTTGACCAGCTCGGGGTCGAGCGCGCTCGTGACCTCGTCGAAGAGCATCACCTCGGGCGCCATGGCGAGGGCCCGGGCGATGGCGACGCGCTGCTGCTGGCCGCCCGAGAGGTCGCGCGGCCGGTGGTCGGTGCGCTCCGCGAGTCCGACCTCCTCGAGGCGCTCGTGGGCGACGCGCAGCGACTCCGCCTTCGACATCCGCTTCACGTTGCGCAGCGCCAGCGCGACGTTCTCGAGCGCGGTGTGGTCGGGGAAGAGGTTGAAGTGCTGGAAGACCAGACCGATCCGGCGGCGGAGGACGTCGGGCTTCACCGCGAGGGCGCTCTCGCCGGCGATCCGCACGTCGCCGCTCTTCGGCTCGTGCAGGCGGTTGATGCCGCGGAGCATCGTCGACTTGCCCGAGCCGGAGGGCCCGATGACGCAGGTGGTCGTGCCCGGCTCGACCGTCAGGCTCACTCCGCGGAGGACCTCGATGTCGCCGTAGGCCATCGTGAGGTCCGCGAGCTCGAGGCGCGACCCCTCGTAGACGTGGCCGTCGGCCAGGGGGATGGGCGAGGTGTAGGTCACGTGTTGCTCCCGAGGGTGAGAGGGGTGGGCGAGACCTCGGCGACCTCGTCGAGACCGCTCTTCGGCGGGGCGGCCCTGCGGCGGCCGGTGCGGAAGCGGTTGTCGAAGTAGTTGACGAGGTGGGTCAGCGGAACGGTGATCACGAGGTAGAACAGGCCCGCCATCACCAGCGGGGACAGGTTGCCGGTGAGGACGGCGGCGTCCTGGCCGACGCGGAACAGCTCCCGCTCGCTCACGAGGAGGCCGAGGAAGTAGACGAGGCTCGAGTCCTTCACGATCGCGATCGACTGGTTGACGAGGGCGGGCAGGACGCGGCGGATGCCCTGCGGCACCACGACCAGCCGCATCGCCTTCCCGTAGCTGAGGCCGAGGGCGCGGCAGGCCTCGAGCTGTCCGCGGTCGACGCTCTGGATGCCGGCGCGGAAGATCTCGCCGATGTAGGCGCTCGCGATCAGGCTGAGCGCGAGGATGCCGAGGGGGTAGGGCGAGGGGCCGAAGATCTGCTGGCTGAAGCGGGCGAAGCCCTGGCCGATCAGCAGGATGGTGAGGATCGCGGGGAGGCCGCGGAACACGTCGGTGTAGATCCGGGCGGGGATGCGCAGCCACCGGGAGGTGGAGATCCCCATGACGGCGAGGATCATCCCGAGCACGATGCCGATGACCGTCGCCGCGAGCGAGATCACGAGCGTGTTGACGAGGCCGGTGCCGAGCAGCTGCGGGAAGACCGCGGCCATCGCGTCGAAGTCGAGGAAGGTCTGAGTGAGGGTGTCGAGCCAGTCCATGGTGCTCTCTCAAAGGTCGAGGGGGCGCGGCGCGGACCGCGCGCGCCCCCTTCAGGTCACGGGGTGGGGGTGGGGGAGCTGGTCTGCTCGGCGCTCGGGAGGTACTGCTCGGGCATCGGGGAGCCGGGGAACCACTTCTGGTACAGCTCCTTCCAGGTGCCGTCCTCCATGGCCTCGTGGAGTCCGTCGTTGAGGGCCTCGCGCAGGGCGTCGCTGCCCTTGGCGACCGCGAAGCCGGCCGGGGCGTCGAAGGACGGGATGTCCTCCACGTCGACGAGGTCGTACTGGTCGATGTACGCCTTGGTCGACTCGTAGTCGAGGAAGTGCGCCTGGATGGTGCCGTTGTTGAGCGCCGCGATCGCCGCGTTGTTGTCGGGGAAGCGCACGAGCTCGGCCTCGGGGAAGTTCTTCACCGCGTAGGTCTCCTGGAGGGTGCCCTGCACGACGCCGAGGCGGGTGCCCGAGCCGAGGTCGTCGGCGGAGGAGATCCCGCTGTCCTTCGTGCTCAGCACCGTGAGGTAGCCGGCGAGGTAGCCGTCGCTGAAGTCCACCGTCTTCTGGCGGTCGGGAGTGATGCCGATCGCGGCGACGCCGACGTCGTACTGCTTGTTCGCCACGGCGGCGAGGAGGCTCGAGAAGTCCTGGCCGGTGAAGACCACGTCGGTGATGCCCTCGCGGGCGGCGACGTCGGTGAACAGCTCGATGTCGAAGCCGCTGAACTTCCCCTCGGCGTCGGTGAACGCGTAGGGCTTGATGTCGCCGACGCTGGCGACGCGGATCTGGCCCGGCGTGATGAGGCCGTAGGGGTTCTCGGCGGAGGTCGCTCCGCCGCCTGCTCCGCTGCTGCCGCAGGCCGTGAGGGTGAGCAGGGCCGCCGCCAGCGTGGCGATCGCTGCGGGGATGATGCGCTTCTTCATCGCTGTCCATTCATGAGGAGGTGGGGCGGAGGATCGAGGGATTCTGTAGGTGAGTCCGGTCCCAATCAGCTAGGTTGAGACCGGACTCACCGCGGTATCGAGGAAGCTACCCCGCGCTGCGAACGAGTGTCAAGAGCAGGAGAAGTCCGGATCGGAAGGAGCGTCGTGACCGACATCACGAAGCGGAGGCGCGAGGTGACCGTGGCCGACGTGGCCCGGGAGGCCGGCGTCGGGAAGGCCACGGCGGCGCGCGCGCTGGGCAACTACGGCGCCGTCAGCGAGAGCGTCCGCGACCGGGTGCTGGCCGCCGCCGAGCGCCTCGACTACCGGCCGAACGAGCTCGCCCGGAGCATGAACACGGGGAAGTCGAAGACCATCGGCGTCATCGTCGGCGACATCGAGAACGGCTACTTCGGCCTCGCGATGAGGGGCATCACCGACGCCGTCGCCGGAGCGGGCTACGACGTCGTCCTCATCAACACGTCGGAGGACGTCGACACCGAGGTCGACGCGGTGAGGGTGCTCCTGGACAAGCGCGTCGACGGCATGATCGTCTCGCCCGCGTCGTCCTTCCACACGCAGCACCTGCACGACGTCCACGCCACGGGTCGTCCCCTGGTCCTGCTGGACCGGCGGATCGACGAACTCCCGGTCCCCTCGGTCGGCGTCGAGATCGCCGTGGCCGCCGAGCAGGCGACCGCCGCCCTGCTCGAGGCCGGGCACCGCCGGGTGGCGTTCGTGACGGCGCTCGCCGACCCCGGCGATTGGACGCCGGGCGAGCCCCTTCGCGTGTCCTCGGTGACCGAGCGCCTGTCCGGCATCTCCGCGGCGCTGAGCTCGGCGGGCATCGCGCCCGACCGGGAGCTGATCCACTTCGGCGCGACAGGCTTCGTCGAGGCGGCCGCCGTCCTCGACGATCTCCTCGCGCTCTCCGAGCCGCCCACCGCGATCCTCGCCTCCGACAGCCTCATCGCCCTCGACCTGCTGCGCGCCGCGAGGGCCCGAGGCCTGCGCATCCCGGACGACCTCTCCTTCGTGATGTTCGACGACTTCCCGTGGGCCGAGCTGATCGATCCGCCCCTGTCGGTCGTGTCCCAGCCGATCTACGAGGTGGGAGTCGCGGCCGGCCGCACGATCCTGCGCCTGCTCGGCGGGCGGACGGAGTCGGACGCGGAGATGCTCGCCGCGACGTTCATCGCCCGGGAGTCCATCGGGCGGGTGGGCGGCGGCGCACCGGAAGAGCGCATCGACTGAGGCGTGGGCTGTCCGAACGTCCCCTGCCGGCCGTCGGCACGGCGGACGTCGCCGGGGAGCGGAACCTCTGCGCCACTGACCGCGTCGGGGCGACCGGATGGATCGCCGGCTGCGCGGGAGTGTCGCGGCGCTCTCGGTGCCGAAGTCGCTCGGGGCCCGGCTCGACCGCGCCGACGTGGCGGTCGTATGGCGCCACTTCGGGCATACGCGTATGCTGTCACGCATGATAGATGGAGTCGGGGCACAGCTTCGAAAGGGCGTAGCCGAGTTCTGCATCCTGGGGCTGCTCGACACCGTTCCCATGTACGGGTGGGAACTGTCCACGCGCTTGCAGGAGGTCGGTGTGATCGGGAGCATCGGCACCCTGTACCCACTCCTGGGTCGGCTGCGGGACCGAGGCTCGATCACCGCAGTCGTCGTCCCGAGTACGCAGGGTCCGGCTCGGAAGTACTACTCGTTGACCGACGTGGGGAAGGTCGAGCTCGGGCGGTTCAGGGCGGAGTGGCCGTCCTTCGTCGGGCAGGTGAACGAGACGATCGGAAGGGGAACGTCATGAGCACGACGACATCGCCGGCGGCGGCGCGCTACCTCGAGGAGCTGAGGATCGCATTGTCCGGCGTGCCCGCCGACCTCCGGATCGAGATCTGGAGCGGGATCGGCGAAGAGCTGGACGGCCTCGACGACGATGCCGCCCGTGAGCGGATTGCTGAACTGGGAAGTCCCTCTCGGATCGCGCAGGCGGCCGGCGGATCGCTCGCTGGGGGCGGCGGGTCGATCTTCGACCGCCCCTGGTTCGCCGTCGTCGCCTCGCTGGTCTTCGCCTTCGGCTGGCTGGTGATTCCCGGATTCGGCTGGCTCCTCGGCGCCGTCGCGATTCTCCTCTGCTCGTCCTGGACCGTCTCGCAGAAGAGGAGGGCGCTGGTGATCCCCGTCGTCGCTGCCGTGGTGGTCGGCGGGGCGATCGGGCTCTACTACTGGCTGTCGGCGATGCCGAGTTCCGGTATGACGACGTGGACGGTCCTGGCTGGTGCGTGGCTGGTCGGGGGTGGCACCAGCCTTGTTCTCGGGACGCGACTGTGCGCCCGCTTCGTGAGGGCGCGGCGGGCGCACAGCGCGTTGGAGTGAGCCGGATGAGCTCTGCTCGTCAGCTCCAGCTCACCGTCGCGGCTCCTCCGGAGACCGTCAGGCGCAACTCGAAGGTCGTGTTGTAGGGGACGCCGCACATCTGCGCGTTGATGAGCATCTGCGCGCGGTTGGCGAGCGGTCGGCCGAGGTAGTTGAGCGACGAGCCACAGGCTCCCCCGATCGTCCAGGCCGGGCCCCACGGGTTGGCGGTCACCGTGTTGCTCGACAGGTTGTAGGAGGTGTAGAAGCTCATGCTCACCAGTCCGACCCAGGTGTCGATCTTGCAGCCGTTCCGCGCGGACCCGCTCACGGAGCACTCGCTGATGCCGCGCGTCTTCACGTCGGCGCCTTCTCCTCCGATGCGGACGACACTGACGGATCCGTCCTCATAGGTGGAGATCGTGTAATCGCCATCAGGACGCTTCTCCTCGACCACCTTCACGGTCGGGTTAGCGCTCGACAGCGAGTCCCACGCCTCGCCGGCGAGGTACGCCTCGACCAGGTCGTCCTGCGTCTCGGAGGGAACGCCGTACTCCGAGAGGAACTCGCGGGCGATGACGACCTCCGAGTGCTCGGCTTCCGTGCTCGCGCTCGCAGGCGCGGCTCCGGTGAGAGCGAGTGCGAGGACGGCGATCCCCGCCATCAGCTTGGATCTGAATCCAGACATGAGTGTCTCCGTTTCTTGTTCCGGGTGGAACATTGCGTGACAAGGTACTGATGGTGTGCTCAGGCGGCCAAGGCTTCGGAGTACGGTGGCGCGTTCGCTGCGCCACAGACGCGATTCTCGCCGCGCCGTGTGCCGGTGCGCGGGGGTCCTGCGCCAGTTCGTGCCGCGGTCTCGTCCGTCTCCGTAGGCTCCGACGCATGTCTGATCAGGTCCAGGCCGGAGTTCAGCACGGAAATGTGCGGGGAATTCTCGCCCGTCGGTGGTTCGCGGTCGCGGCCTCCCTGGTCTTCGCCTTCGGCTGGCTGCTGATCCCCGGAATCGGCTGGCCGATCGGCGCCGTTCTGGTCCTGTGGAGCTCGTCGTGGACCGGCGCCGAGAAGAGCTCGGCGCTCACGATCTCACTGGTCGCGGCCGCGCTGGTCGGCAGCGGAGTGGGGCTCGTCTTCGGGCTGCACGCCGTGCCGAGTTCGAGCATGACGATCTGGACCGCGGTGTGTGCCGGGCTGCTGGCGGGAGGCGTGACGAGTGTCGTTCTGGGGGTCCGGCTGTGCGCCCGGGCACTCCGCAGGCCTGCAGCGTCGGGCGACCGCTCGCTGTCCGGGGCGGCCCCTGCGCCTCGCGCGCACGACGTCAGCTGACGGGAGGGGGCGTCGGCTCCTGAGGGAGGCCGCCCTGTCTCAGCCGAGGTCGTGCGCACCCCGGCGGAGGCGAGCGCCTCGACGGCTCGAAGGGCGCAGGTCCGCCGGCGTTCTCGCGCGTCGGCAGGTTCCGCTCAGCGCCCGCCGACCCCGCTCGCGTCGTAGCGGAGCCGCACCAGCTCCGAGCCCGGCAGAACAGTCGCGTCGAGGAGGCGCAGCCCGTGCTGCGGCGCCCCGGAGTAGAGCGGCGTCCCGCCGCCCGCGAGTCCGGCGCCGACGAGGACGATCAGCTCGTCCACCAGGCCCTGCTCGAGGAGCGGATTCCAGGTGGTGCCGCTGCCGAACATCAGCAGGTCGCCCCCGTCGGCCTGCTTGAGCCGTCCGATCTCCGAAGGGCCCTGCTCCCGCGGCACGATCCGGGTGGTGGCGGCCCACGGCGCCTCCGGGTCGGGAGCCAGGGAGTCGCTGATCACCAGCGCGTCGAGCGACGTGACCAGCCGCGCGGTCTCGTGCTTCCGCTCGCCCGCCGTCCCGTCCGCGGCGACGGCGCTCCAGCTGTCCCAATTGTCGCGGAACCAGCGGCCGCCGTAGACGAGCGTGCCCGCGCGGCGCAGCAGCTCGAGGTTGTGGTCGTTGAACGCGTCCTCGAACGGCAGCGCCGAGAGGTCGTGCCCGGGCCCCTCGAAGCGGCCGTCGAGCGAGGTGAGGACGGAGACGACGAGCCTGCTCATGCGGGGGATGCTACTCAGGCGGGGGCGCCGGGCGAGGGGTTGCGCACCCCTCCTCACATCGCCGCTCCCAGCGCGTCCCGCAGCGTCGCCCGCGCCCGCGCGTGCCGGCTCCGCACGGTCGCGGCGCGGAGGGACAGGATCTCGGCCGCTTCGGCGAGGGAGAAGCCGTCCCAGTAGACGAGGGTGATGATCTCCTGGTCGACGGGCTTCAGCTGCGCGATCGCGGCGCGGACGTCCTCGGCCGCGTCGTCGGCCGGCGCGGGCGGAGTGATGCGGAGCTCCTCCGCCAGCCGCTCGACGAGCGCGCTCCTCCGGGTCGCGGTGCGGCGCTGGCCCGAGAGCACCCGCCGTGCGACGCCGAACGCCCACATCCGCGCGCGCGTCTCGTCCTCGGGGATCGACCGCTCCTTCCGCCAGAGGATCAGGAGGGTGTCGCTGAGGAGGTCCGCGGCGTCCTCGGGGCTCGCCGTCCGCCGCGCGAAGTAGCGGAGCAGGTCCGGCGCCTCCCGCTCGACCAGGGCCGTGATCTCGGCCTCCCGGTCGCGCGCGGGGGAGCGGACGACGCTGCGGGCCATCGACGGCGCCGCCTCGCCGGCGCTCATCACAGCACTCCCGTGCAGTCGGTGCTGCCGCCCAGGCCGCCGTCGCCCTCGACGATCACGCCCTCGGGGATCGTGTCGAGGATGTGGTCGTCCGCGGCGGTGATCCAGGCGCGCCAGCGGATCGTCTCGTCAGAGAGGCCGGGGCCGTCGCTGTTCATGTCCGAGGCCAGCCAAGCGGGGTCGGTCGTGTAGGCGACCGCGTCGTCGTGGATCCGCTGGCCGACGCCGCTCCAGTCCTGCGCGCGCAGGTAGTCGGTCGCGGAGGTGGTGACCTCGCGGTAGTCGATCTCGCCGTTGAAGTAGTCGATCGAGCACGACACCGCTGCGCCCGAGTCGGTGGTGTAGGTGATCGGGATCGTGAAGTCGGGGACCGAGCGGACGTCGGTGCCGGCGCTGGTCGCCAGCACGAGACCCGGGACGAGGAGGACGGGAGCCGCCAGCCACCACGCCCTCGACCGCGCGGGACGGCGGGGCGCGCGTTCGCGGGTCTCGGCGATCACGCTGTGCAGGGCGGTGCGGACGCCGGGCGCCCGGTCGTCGGTCGCGGGGTCGCTGCGGGAGAGCAGGTCGTCGAGTGTGGGTCGCGTCATCGGGTCCATCCTTCGTCGGTCGGGCGTCTACCGAGTACGTGGCCGGGTGGGGCCCGAGCGTTGCACGGGACCTGACGGGAGGAGTGAGCCGAGCCGGTCGCGCGCGCTCACTTCTTAGAACTCCTTCGCGAGGACCCGTCAAAAGGCGCCATATTCGGCTTCACCCCGGTCCTTTTCTCATCGGTTATGGCCCCGACAAGGGGGGCTCACTTCTCTATGGCGAGAGGGAGGCCGACCTATACGTTCATCTTCGGAAGCCCGCGGGGAATGCGTGCTCCCCTCCGGAGTCTGGGGCCTCCGCACTCGCTGCGACATCCGTGTCGTTCGTCGTGTCGACGTTTCGCTCATCTCCACGATCGACAACACGACTGAGAAGCAGAACCATGGCTTTCACGACCCGGCGGCGCCGCCCCTCACGGCACCGATCGCCGTCGCGCCTCGGAATGCGAGCCGTCGTCTTCGCGACGATCGGCGCTCTCCTCGTCGGCTCGTGGGGGCTCGGCGACGTCTCCGCCTCGTCTCCCGCTCAGGCCGCGAACCAGGCGGATCCGGTCGCCGGCGACGCCCCCGCTCCTCTCCCGACGCCGGTCGCACCGACACCGCCGGCAGCCCCCGAGGCCGATCCGGCACCCGCCCCGTCGACACCCGCCCCCTCGGCACCCGCGCCCTCGGCGTCCGCCCCGTCGACCTCCGCTTCTTTCGCACCCGCCGAGGCCGCGGAGTCGCCGAGTGCCACGGCGGAGGAGCCCGCTCAGGACGAGCCCGATCCCGCAGCGCCCCGCGGCGCCGCAGAGACGGAGCAGCCCGTCGAGCCGGCGCCCGCCGGATCGGCGCCCGCTCCCACGGCGGCGTCGGACGACGACCAGGAGTCGGACCGCGGCCCGCCCGCGACGGCGCGAGCAGCGGGAGGCTTCTCCACGCTCGCGGCCGGCGTCGCCGAGGCCCCGCGACAGGTGTGGACGGAGACCTTCGAGCAGGGTCTGACGACCGCACCGAGCGCGCTCACCGCCTACGCGAACGGCCGCTACACGGCAGCCACCGGCTGGTCGACCGCCACGAACTGCACCGGCGTCCTGGTCAACTACACGGCGCCGTACCCCAACGCCGCCTTCTGCCCGACCCGGCCCCTCCTCACCGTCGGCACGGGATCGTCGGCCGCACGCGAGACCCGCCGCATGGCGGACGTCCTCGGCCAGGTGGCGGCCGGAGTGCCGGGGTCCACCTCCAGCACCGCACCGGCCAACGGCTCGAACACCGGCACGCAGGCGAACCACGCCCTGGTCGAGTACCCGTACGCCGCCGTCACCGGCGGCACGACCGTCGCCCAGAGCGCCGCGGGGATCGGCGTCTCCGCTCCCGCCGCCCGCTACTACGCCGTCGGCATGAACGCCGCCGGCGGGCAGTGCGGGACGAACAACTCGTCCCTCTCCCTCAACCTGGTGTCGGGCGGGTCGACCGTCCTCACCGGATTCGCCGCACCGGTCGTGCCCTGCGCCGCGACCGGCAGCGTGTTCTACACGTCCCCGACCCTCCCGCTGGTCGGCGGGCTCGGCGCGCTCGTGGATCCCGCGCTCCCCGCCTCCGCCCGCGCCGTCGCCTACACCGGCACGAGCACCGCGCTCCTCACTCCGGCGCAGATCGCCGCAGCCCAGGTGCAGCTCGTGAACACGGTCACCGGCACGGGAAGCGCCTTCGCCGTCGACGACCTCCGCGTGCTCGACGTCACCCCCGCTCTCGATGCGGCCTTCACGCAGGCCGTGCCGACCGCGACGGTGCCGACCACGCTGACCTACACGGTCACCAACACCAGCGACCTCCTCGCGAAGGCGGACTGGCGCTTCTCGACCGCTCTCCCGGCCGGCCTCGTCGTGGCCCCGACGCCGGCTGTCGGCGGGTCCTGCACCGACGTCACCGGAACGGCGTTCGCCGTGACCGCGGCTGCCGGATCCTCCACCGTCTCGACGCTCGGCGGCGATCTCGCCGCGGGTGCGACCTCGTGCACGATCTCCGTGGACGTGGTGGCCGCCGCCGCCGGGACGTACAGCACCGGGACCACGACTCCCACCGGCCTCATCGCCTCCGCCCCCACCTCGGTGACGATCCAGGCCGCGACGACCCTCACCGTCCGGAAGAACCTGCCGGTGCGCAGCGCCACGGGCGACCAGTTCACGCTCTCGGTGCGCAGCGGCACGACCGTCCTCGCGTCGGCGACCACCACGGGCACCACCACCGGGATCCAGGCCGCGCAGATCAGCCGCCTCACCGTGCAGTCCGGAGCGACGTACACGATCGCCGAGGCGCAGACCGCGGGCGCGGGCCTGGGGTACTCCAACAGCTACGAGTGCTCGCGCGGCGGCACGGTCATCGCCTCCGGAGCATCCGCCGCCGGGTCGATCACGATCCCCAGCGAGGCGGGAGCGGAGGTGCTCTGCACCTTCACGAACACCGTGCAGACGCCGCGCCTGTTCTGCGACACCGGCCGCTTCTACTCCCTCACGGCGGCCGGCGCTCTGCAGCAGGCCGACATCGTCACGGGATCCCTGACCTCGATCGGCAGCTGGTCGGGGACCGCCGAGGCGAACGCGCTCGGCGTCGGCGCGAACGGCGCCTTCGCCTACGCGCTGGACCGCTCGTCCGACGCGACGGACGTCGACGCCGTCCTCAAGTGGACGCCGGAGGCCGGCTTCCAGAGGATCGCGAACAGCGCGTACACGACCGTGGCCGGCGGAGCGCAGGTGACCGGCAGCATCGTCGCCGGCGCGGTCGACCTCCGGACGGGCCGGTACCTGTTCGGCAGTTTCGCGAGCGGCCAGTTCTACATCTGGAGCTTCACCGAGGCCAACCCCGTCGCCACCCGGTTCGCCCTCGTCGGCTCCTTCCCCACCTCCGGAACCCCCAACGGCAACGGCGACATGGCGTTCGACGCTCGCGGCAACCTCTACGTCGTCGGCGCGGGCTCGGTCAACAACGCGAGCAGCGCCGCGATCTTCACCGTGCCGGCCGACGCCCTGGCCGCGGCGACCGGCGGCACCCTCCCGGTGAACACGTCGATCGCGAAGGCCGTGACGGGGACCGACGCCGCCTTCGCCAACATCAACGGCATCGCCTTCTCGCCGCGCGGAACCGTCTACCTCGCCAACGGCGACGTCGCCGCCGCGAACGGCGCCCCGGCGATTCCCGGCAGCGCCTACGAGTTCGACGCCACCACGTGGACCCGCGTCAGCGGCACGCCGCGCGTGAGCGTCAACGCCGTCGACCTCTCCGGCTGCTCCTCGCCGGCCACGATCACCGTGCAGAAGAGCGTGGTGGGCCGCCTGGCCGCGGCGGACCAGTTCCAGCTCACGGCCGCCGCCGGCTCCCCGGCGTCGGCGCTCGCCACGGCCACCACCACCGGCGCCACCACCGGCCGCCAGACCGCGCAGATCGGCCCCTTCCCCACTCCGATCAACAGCACGGTGACGGTCTCGGAGGCGATGGCCGCGGGCTCCGCCTCCCCGATCACCGCCTACACGAGCATCTACGAGTGCTACGCGGACGGCGTGCGGGTGAGCACGGGCTCGAACCCGACCGGCACGGTCACCCTCCCGAACCGGCTCGGCGTCAACGTCACCTGCACCTTCTTCAACTCCCCGCGCCCCGCCTCCACGGTGCGCATCACCAAGACGATCCGGGACGCCTCCGGCACGACCCGCCCCGGCGTGGACTGGACGGTGGGCACGACGGCGACGGCCACCGCCGGCACCGTCGCCCTGCTGCCGGAGCAGTCGCCCCGCCAGCAGACGGACGCGGCGGGTCAGGCCGCCTGGACCGTCTTGTTCGGCACGGAGGCGTCGCGGGCGACGCTCACCGTCTCGGAGGTGCAGCAGACGGGCTTCGCGTTCGTCAGCGGCGCCTGCACGGTCAACGGCGCCGCCCGGGCGACCACGTTCTCGCAGTCGGGGACCGTCATCAGCGCGAGCCTCACCGGCATCGCCTCCGCGGCGGTCGTCGAGTGCTCGATCGTGAACCGGCCCACGGCCTCGCTCACGCTCGTGAAGACGGTGAGCTCCGGCAGTGCGCTGCCCAGCGACTTCACGCTCAGCGCCACCGGCCCGACCGGCGCCCTGCCCGGCCCGACCGGCCGCGCGGGCTCCGCGGGCGTGTCGGCGATCCCCGTCACCCCGGGTGCCGCCTACCGGCTCGCCGAGACCGGGGGCCCCGCCACCTCCGTGCAGACCGGGCCCTGGCAGTGCCGCACCGACACCGGCGCCGTCCTCACCGTGAGCGCGGCCGGAGACGTGACCCCGACGAACGGTGCCGCCGTCACCTGCACCGTGGACAACGCCAGCGCGACGATCACCCTGGTCAAGCAGGTCCTGCGCCCCCAGACCGGCTTCCAGGCGGCCGACTGGCGCGTCACCGCGACGCCCGCCGCACTGGCCGGAGCGACGCTCCCGACGGAGACCCGGGCCGGCGCGGAGTACGCCGCCGCGGGCAACCCGGCGAGCACCTTCGAGGTGCGACCGGGCCACGGCTACACGCTGTCCGAGGCGGCGACGGATCCGACCCGCCGCCTCGCCTACCAGGAACTGCGTCTCGAGCGCCTGACCGGGACGACGTGGTCCCCGGTCGCCTCGCGGACGATCACGGCCCCCACGGCCGGTCAGACGGCGGTCTACCGCTTCGTCAACGCCCCCGTGGACCCCACACGCCTGCCGCTGACCGGTGGCGCCAGCACCGACGCGTTCCTCCTGGGCGGGGGGTCGGTGCTCACTCTCGCACTCGGCCTCCTCCTCTGGGAGCGGCGCCGGAGGCTGCGAGGCCCCTCCCGGTGACGCCCCGACCGAGAGCCCCGGCGCTCTCCCGCAGACCCCTTCCCGCACACCTTCGACTCCACGACACCAGCACTCACGACCTCAGTAGGAGAGATCACATGTCCCGCTCACTCACCAGGCGGCTCGCCGCCGCAGCCGGCGTCCTCGCGCTGAGCGCTGCGGCGGTGTTCACCGCCGTCGCGCCGGCGTCAGCGGTCACGCTGCCCGGCAACATCGACCCCACCATCAGCCGCACCCTCACCGTGCACAAGCTCGCGCTGGGCTCCAACAACGGCCAGGCGATCGGCACCGGCCAGGAGATCACGGTCCCCGGTGACGCGCTGCCCGGAGCCGTGTTCACCGCCGCGCGCGTCCAGGGCGTCGACCTCACCACGCCCGACGGCTGGAACCAGGTCGCGAACCTGACCCCGGGCACCGCGGCGACCCGCGTCACCGCCGCCGACACCTTCACCGCCACCAGCGGCACGGACGGCGAGGCCGTGTTCAATAACGGCGCGAGCATGCCGCTCGGCCTCTACCTCGTGACCGAGACCCAGCTCCCCGCCGGAGCCACCAACGGCGCGGCGCCGTTCCTCGTCACCCTGCCGTTCCCGACGGGCCCGACCGGTGCGCCGGCGAACCAGTGGATCTACGACGTCCACGTCTACCCCAAGAACGCGGTCACGGAGCTCACCAAGACGCGCGTCCCCGCGGCGGCGAACTCGGTCGAGGCGCGCAACCCCGACCTCATCCGCTGGGCCATCGCCTCGGACGTGCCGGTGCTCGCCGCCGGTGACGCGCTGGAGGCGTTCACCCTCACCGACACGCTCCCCGCCGAGCTGACCTACCTGCCGACCGGCCCGGCCGGCGTCGCGCCCACCGGCATCACCGTGACCAGCGCCGCGGGCACCGCGCCCGCACCGGCGTTCATCGCGAACACCGACTACACGCTCGGCTACGACGCCGCGACCCGGAACGTCACGCTGAACTTCTTACAGTCCGGCCTCACCAAGCTCCAGGGCCTGCAGGGCGGCGTCGTCACCCTCACGGTGCTCACCCGCGCCACCGCCATCCCGGCCAACGGCATCATCACCAACTCGGCGACGAGCGTCGTGAACGGGGCCACGGAGACGGTCACCGGCAGCACCCCGATCGGTCAGCTGACCGTGTACGCGTACCAGAACAACGGCGCCAACCGCGTGCCGCTTGCGGGTGCGGTCTACCAGGTGTTCCTCACCGAGAACGACGCCAACCTCGGCCAGAACCCGGTGTTCATCAACGGCAACCAGAACTGGACGACCGGAGCGAACGGCATCGTCGAGATCCCGATCATCACGCCGGGCAACTACTACGTCCGCGAGCTGACCCCGCCCGCCGGATTCCGTCTGCCCACCCCGGCCCAGGTGCTGACGCAGGTCGTCGCCGGACCGAGCTCGGCCACCGCGCCGATTCAGAACTACGTCGAGTTCCTCCACACCCAGGTGCCGGCGTTCGCCCTGCCCCTCACCGGTGGCGGCGCGCAGTGGTTCACCCTCGGTGGAGGCGCGCTCCTCGCCCTCGCGATCGGTTCGGGCCTGATCGCCTCGCGCCGCCGCACCGCGCTGGCTGCTCAGACCGCGGAGTAACGTCACACCATGACGAAGTCGAATGCGGGGCACCCGTCGGGTGCCCCGCATTCCTCTGTCTCCGCACCTTTTCCCCGGCGGAGGCAGCTCCACCGCCGGCCGCGGTGGCGGCTGCCGATCGCCCCGCTGGTCATCGCGCTCATCAGCCTCTCGGGAGTGGCGCTGCTGCTGTACCCCGTCGCCGCGAGCTGGCTCAGCGCCGTCGAGCAGGCGCGCGAGATCGACTCCCTCACGCAGGACATCACCGACCTCGGCGCCGAGACCCTCCGTCAGAACCTCGTCGAGGCCCGCGCCTACAACCAGAGCCTCAGCGGAGGCGGCGCGGCCGTCGCCGCGAACGAGCGCCTCCCCCTCGCCGACGACGAGCAGGTCGCCGACCGCGAGCGCTACTCCTCCCTCCTGCGCGGCGACGCCGAGGGACTGATGGCCCGGATCAGGATCCCCGCCATCGACGTGGACCTGCCGATCTTCCACGGCACGAGCGACGCCGTCCTCGAGCGCGGCGTCGGCCACCTCGAGGGCACCGCCCTGCCGGTCGGCGGCCCCTCCACCCACTCGGTGCTCACCGGCCACCGCGGCCTCGCCTCGGCCGAGCTCTTCACCCACCTCGACCGCGTCGACGTCGGCGACACCTTCACCATCGAGGTCTACGGCGAGGTGGTCACCTACCGCGTGCGCGAGACGCTGGTCGTCGAGCCGGAGGATACGCAGAGCCTCCTCGTGCAGCCCGGCCAGGACCTCCTGACCCTCGTCACCTGCACCCCGCTCGGGATCAACACCCACCGCATCCTCGTCACCGGCGAACGGGTGATCCCGACGCCGCAGTCGGACGTGGACGCGGCGGGGGAGTCGCCCGACGTCGCCGGGTTCCCGTGGTGGGCGATCGCGGCCGGAGGCGCCGTGATCGCCGCCGGGATGTACGTGTGGTGGGCAGGGCGGCCGGCGCGCGGCGCGTGGGTGCCGGTGGTGGTCGCTGAGGGAGAGCGCGACAGGGTTCCTGCGGATCGGTGAGGCGAGGGGGCGCGGATCCCCGCTGTCCTGCTCCAGTCGCCTCGGCGCCGTGCTGTCCCCGTTACCGGGATCGCGGCTGTGCCGACCCGGTCAGGCGGGGCGCCACTCCTCGAGGAACTCGGCGACCGTCTTCTGCTCGAGGTCGAGCTCGACCTGACCGAGGAGGTAGTGGGGATCGGTGAGATCGGCCTTCACGCGGATGATCTCCGCTCCGGTGTCGAGGCGGAGGACGACGAGGTCGTAGGGCGCGAGGAACCCGCTGCCCAGCGCCATGTCGATGGTGAGGCGGAGCCGCCCGAAGCGCCGCAGCTGCAACTCCGCTCGGAGGTGCTCGGCGGCGACCTCAGGGGCGTCGGGAGTGGGGTCGGGCATGGGGGAGACGGTACCGAAGCGGGGGTGGCAGGACCCTGGTCGCGCCCGGGACGGCGTTGTCGCGACGTGAGCCGCTGGTCAGTCCCGCAGGCCGACCGTCACCGCCCGGCTCTCCGGCGCCTCGATCAGGTTCTCCGCCACCGCGGCTGAGAGGTAGGACGTCGCGTCGTGCCGGCGCAGAGTGACGACCGAGGCGACGGCTCGCACCGCCAGGACGATCGGAGCGAAGCTCGGCCCTGAGGTCAACCAGTCTCCGACCGCGACGCCGACCTCGGTCATCGGGATCAGCAGAGTCATCGGATCGAGTCGCCCGCCGCCCTCGCCCTTCAGAGGGCCGGACGATCGATGCAGCTCCGTGACGCGCGCCTTGTAGGTGAGGAGCGCGTCCTCGAGCTCCCGGCTGTCCTCCGCCTCGGCGACGGCGTGCCGCACGTCCCGGAGACCGTCGATGTACCGGGCGAGCAGCTTCTCCTTGCTCTGACGGAAGGCCACGATGTCGTCGAAGGTCGCCTCCGGGTGCGGCTCGGGGATGTCGTAGAGCGTGAGGGCGAGAGCCCGTTGGTCGGTGGCGTCGTCGATCGCGAACAGCGCCTGCCGGGCCGTCGCGGTCGTGGCCACGCCGTACTGCCAGCCCTTCGCCGGGCAGAGGCGTCGGCCGCAGATCGCGAGGAGCGCGGGGACCAGGTTCTCCCTGGTCGCTCGGAACTGAGAGCCGTCGCGAGAAGCCGGTTCGAGGTGGTCGTTCGCGAGAAGCCAATGCTCCAGTTCGTAGGGGAGCTTGCGGGCGACCAGTCTGTCGGACTGCTTCCAGTCGTCGGTCGTGAAGGTGTACCGCGCAGCGGCGTCGATGCACTCGCGGACGGCGCGTTCTCGCGTGAGGTCGTCGAGATCGTCGAGATGGGCGGGAATCCACCAGCATCGCTCCTTCATCTCGGCCATGGCCTCGGTGGGTGGGAATCCTCGCGGCGCGATCGTCGAGAACCGCTCGCTCAGCAGCAGGGCCTTCTTCATCTCGGCCTCGGGCGGAACGACGAGCGGCGACAGCAGGAGGGTGTTGTCGAGCGTCTGGTGCATCGGTTCTCCAATCGTCTGGGCGGCTGGTGGGTGACGGCGCTCGTAAGGCGCTCTGTGCTTCGCGGCGTCGCTTCTCTCACGGACGCGTGGAACGGGAGCGCTCGCGCCATGCTTCTGGCCGATGCCGTGCGCACCTCTGACCCTCGCCCTCCATCTCGAGGGGGTGGTAGCCCTGAGAGTAGGGGCGATGCCTTGAGCAGGATAGGGCAGGAGCCCATGCTCTTCCGGCGGGCAGCCGCTCCCCGAGGTACTTGGTGACCGTCTCGTCTCGAGGTCGAACTCGACCTGGCCGTGGAGGTAGTAGGCGTCGGTAAGGTCGGCCTTGCTTTCATGCGGATGATCTCCGCTCCGGTGTCGCGGCGGAGGGCGACGAAGTCGTAGGGCGCGAGGATCCCGCTGTTCAACGCCATGCCGATGATCGCCCAAAGTGCCTCGGCTGCAGCTCGGCTTGGAGGTGCTCGGCGGCGTCCTCGGGGACATCGGGAGTTAGGTCGGGCATGGGGCAGACGGGACCGAACCGATCGGAGGGATCCATGGAAGGAGATCACGACCATGCAGCCGATTGGCCCGCCCTGCTCGGCTGCTCAGCGATCTGGGCCGGCGGGAGGAGCCGGATCTCTCGGCTACGGCATCAACCATCACTACATCCGCCGTCGACGTCGAGGTGAGGGGACACACGCCGGCGCTGCGCAAGCCGGCGTCGTTGAGGAGTGGCAGGGCGCGGTAGCTCCCCAGCGGGCTCGAGCGGGAGTAGCGGGCACGGAGGCGCAACTGCCGATAGCGGAAGCCGACCTGCCCGATCGCGCGAACGACGCCCGCAGTCAGGATGCTGCTCGAGAAACCCTCGGCGCCTCCGACGTTGACAACGGTCGCGCCGTAGTGGCTGCACCCCTCGGAAAGCGCGCAAACGACTACGACCTCGACGCGGCAGCCGGTGTCGCCGCCAACGCGCATCACGACAGGCTGCGCGAACTCGCGGCAGACGCACGCCGTCAGGCACAGCTCTTCCGCGACGACGCCCCGAGCGAGCCCCAGGACGCCGCGGAGAGCCGGAGCACAGCGGCTGGCCCAGAGGAATGGAACGCAGCGACCTTGGGCGCTGATGCACCACCATGCAAAGAAGGGAAGCATCAGTCGGCTTGTTTCCTTCTGTGATGTCCTCCCGCGCCGCCACTTCGGTGGCCCCGATACTTGATTGAGTCCTCACAAGCGCCGTGCTGTGCAGCGACAACCTAGATCAAGCCGCGAGCAAAAGCCAAATGGTCGACACAGCGTTTATTACCATGTCGGCATTCGGAAGAGCCGTCCATCTTCGCCCTCATCGTGAAGTAGAGCGATGACGTCCGAAGAATGAAGCGTATCTCCATCGCCATTTACCGCATCCGGTAGGTCACTGTCGAGCACTGAGATTATTGGCTGCAGGCCGAAATCAGCATACTCGCGGAGCACGCGAATCAGATTCTCTCTCTTGCGAGGTTCTAGCTGTTCCAAGGCGCCATCATGATAAACAAATCGAGGAAATTGCGTGTCTGAGTACGCTCGTAGCATGGCAAGATCGAACGCGATGCAGAGTAGTTTTTTATAGGAAGTGCCTTTGTCCCCACTAGTAGCGGTTCCCTGGTTTCCGACAAATTCAGCCGTAAAATCGATACCACCCGAACTATTTAGTTTGATCGCGAGAATAGCGTTCTGGCCCAAAACGTCAAGAACAATTTGGCTGAAGAAGCCACGCAAGCGACCGAAACGCGAAGTTTCGTCCCGGCTGACTTCGTCTCTTTCTTCTTCGACAACTGTCTCGAGATGGCCAAATTCTTCTTGTAAAGTACGGTGTTGCTGCCGCAGCTCTTGAATTCGAGCTGCAGCCTCACGTCGCGCCTCGAGCGAATTAAGATCCGCTTGTACGCGCGTCAGCTCTTTAGAAAGATCGCGAAATTTTGCAAGGGACTCCGACTCGCGCAGGAAGCCGAGGGACGCCGCGCGCTGAGCGTTTAGTGTGACGAGTGACGCGTTTACTGCGGTCAGATCCGCTCGGGCGCCTTCCAGCTGAACTTGTAAAGAATCGCGCCGTTCTTCTGTAATTGCACGATTAAATCGTACAAGTTGCGTGTAGCTTTTTGTCAAAGCATCGGGAAACAAGACTCCAGCCTCGGCAAATAGCGTTTCAGAGGCTTCGGTACTAAAGAGGATCCGTTCGCCTTCGAGCGACTGTTCAATGCGTCTTATCAGCTGACTAAGCTGATAAGATTGTTCGTTCAGTCCCGCGATACTCGATTCGATTTCTTCGACGATATGTCCGGTTATAATGCGATCCTCGGTGTTGAAATCGAACGACTCCAGTACTGCGCTTTTCGCTTGAGCATCGCGGCGTCTGACTGAGATTAAACCGTCGATAACAGACAGGTCCATTGTTGCGCCGCCGAGTTCGGTCCGCAACGCGCTGAGATGCGTAGCCGCTTGATTGAGTTCTTCCCGTTTTGCATACAGCGCCGCGACACTTCCAGAGGACATTCCCAACAATTGCGCAACGAAGGGCTTCCAATCGTGATGTTTGCCGGAGAATTTTCCTAGCTGGAACACGTCGAGGTAGTCGGCCTGGGATCGAAACAGATACCCAACGAGCTTGCGGTAGTCGTAAGGCCGCAAAACATCAATTGAAAAGTATCCGTCGAGGAGCAGTCGCGCTCGATCAAAGGGGACGTTGGAGTGGCTCCAGGATTCGACAGGCGTTGACGAGGCATCCTGTGTAGAGCTTTCACTCTTCAGGAACCATGCGCGCGAACCGGGATTCACTGGACGCGCGACCGTGAGGAAAGAAGTGTCGTCGAGCTGCAGCTCTAGATAAAAAGTGAACTCACCGAACAGATCCTCGCGCTTGAAAAGAAAAAATGTCGAGGACTTTCTCCTGAGTAGTAGGAAATCGATAAGTTCACCGATGGTCGTCTTCCCGAGATTGTGCGTGTCGAGCTGACGATTTGCAGGCACCCGAATCTCAGCGACCACTGCGGAGATACCGTCGTTAAAGACGATAGGTGCGAAAATCTCCGACTGATTTGAGTACAAGCGGATGAGTTTCATTGTGGACCCACATATTCGAAGGCGTCGCTGACACCGTGGTAGGTAACAAGACCGAGCAAGTAAAGAAAGCTCATTGCGGGCATCATCAGATATTCGACACCGCGCACCTTCGATGCCAAAGCATCTCTGAGCTCATCGAACCGTAGTATCCGGTTGTCACGGAGTGTATCGAGTGCGACTGTCGCTGCGGCGAGAACTGTCCCGTCGGGGTGGGCGTGCTTAGTCGGCGTTAGCATCGATACCCTTTCCAATATCGCAGTGCCAGTACATGTAAAATAGCATCGCTCTAGTCAGTCGGCGATTGCCCGACAGGACGCCGTCACGTGCAATCATCGTGTCAATAAGGTGATTAAATACAGCGTCAAAATTGGTATTTTCGGTGCGCACCGCAATGATCTTCAGCTGTAGTTCCTCGACTGCGCCCTGGTAGCGGTTCAGTGCTAGTTCATTCGCAGGGTCCGCAAGAAAGTCGTCAATTTGTCGCGTCAGCGCGAGGTAGTTGCGCTGTAGCGTTCTCGCGAATTCTTCCGACATGTTATTCAGTCGGTTTTTCTCCTTGTACGTAGTTCGTTCGATGTCGCTGGCGGGCGAAGGAGGTGAGAGGGCGTTCAACTCCTCAGCTAGCGCGAGGATCACTTCGGCGAGGTCGTAACTCGATACAAGCAGCGGGCCCTCAAGGGGATCGATACGAGCTAGTCCTATCACGTCCGGAAATTGATGCAGCATGTCATCTAGATACTCAATTCCGACGAGGAAAATCTGTTCGCGCGGTATTCCGGTTTCTACTGCAATTCGATCCGCTATTGTGGACGCCGTGACGCCACCCAGCCGGCGATTGGCAACGAGGAAGTAATTTGTGAGCTCGCCAGCTACGACAAGCTTCTTTATCCTGGGAATTTCTTCGCTTAGCACGGAACTCTCAGCAGTGCTGCTGAAAATTGCGTCGTTGTAATGAGTATTTGTTGCATTTGTATGTTTAGCCTGGAAAACCGTTACGCCAGTCCAAGGTTGTGCGGCACTTGGGAACTGCGTTGCTGGCGAGCTGAATCTTGCGTCACGACCACCGTCGGGGCCAGCTGCAAATGCCTGGACGCCAATTCCAAACAGCTTGCGCGCGATCTGGACTACCAGTCGTTCGAACTGAACGTCGTCCAAGTCCTCGTACGGGTAAGCCATATTTCGAGCATACGCGGAGTTGGCTATGTGGAGCGTCTGGCATGCCGGAAGCGGGTGAGGAGCTGAGGCGCATTAGGTGAGCGATGCTCATTGGCGAGGGAGGGGCGTCCTCGAAAACGTGCGTTTTGTGCGAAGCGTTCAGGGGCTGGCCTGTCAAGCGCGAGACGCCCGAGCAAGGCACGCCCCCTCACCTCCTTACTTCCGCCGGTTCAGCACCTTCGTCCCCACCCCCGCGATCGCCGCACCCGCGATCGGCGCCACGATGAACACCCACACCTGCCCCAGCGCGTCCGGCCCCGCGAACACCGCCGCAGCGATCGACCGCGCCGGGTTCACCGACGTGTTGCTCACCGGGATGCTGATCAGGTGCACAAGCGTCAGCGTGAAGCCGATGGCCAGCGGTGCGACGGCCTTGTACTCGCTCTTGGCTGTGACGGAAAGGATGACGGCGACGAAGACGGCGGTCAGGACGATCTCGGTCAGCAGGACCGCGCCGAGGCCGAAGCCGCCGGGGGAGGCGGCGCCGTAGCCGTTGGAGGCGAAGCCGGAGTCGCGGGCGGCGGCGAGGTAGCCGGCGGGGCCGTCGGCGGCGACGAGGAAGACCATTCCGGCTCCGACGAGTCCGCCGAGGATCTGGCTGACGATGTAGCCGGGGATGTGCTTCCACTCGGTGCGGCCGGCGATGGCGAGGCCGACGCTGACGGCGGGGTTGAAGTGGCCGCCGGAGATGTGGCCGACGGCGTAGATGCCGGCCATCACGGTGAGGCCGAAGGCGAGGGCGACACCGAGGAAGCCGACTCCGAGCGCGTTGCCGGAGTCGGGGAAGGCGGAGGCGAAGACCGCGGTGCCGACGCCGCCGGCGACCAGGAGGAACGTGCCGAACGCCTCTGACGCGTAGCGCGCTCCGGCCGAGTACTGCTCGGCGTGCTCGGTGCGCTGCTCGCTCGTGGTGCGGCTGGCGGTGTGGGGGCGGGCCATGGTCGTTCTCTCTCTCTCTCTCTCTCGGGTCGGGGGAGTGCCTGCGGAGTCACCGGGCACCGGGACACTCCAGCACCAGGCGGACGCGCCGGGACCGGGACGCGGAGGGCTCTCAGACTCCGTCGCTCGACGGTTCCGTGAGCGGCCTGGAGCCACTCGCTCGACGGCCATCCCGGGCGCCCATGCACAGGCGTCCGACACCGTAGCGACCGGCCGACGCGTGCACGTCCCAGCACCGGGGACAGGCGGGAAACAGGCTCCAGGTGGCACGAGCGCCGCCCCACCCACCTCCCTCTTCTCCTCCGCGCATCCCCCTGCTACGGTGCTCTGAACCGGTTTACAAAACCGGTTCAGATGCGGCGACGAGCGAAGGAGCTCCCATGGCGGGCAGACCGACGATCCTCGACGTCGCACGTGAGGCCGGCGTGAGCAAGGCGCTCGTCTCGTTCGCGCTCAACGACCGGCCGGGCGTCTCGCCCGACTCCCGCGAGCGGATCCTCCGTGTCGCCGCCGAGCTCGGCTATCGGCCCAGCCTCACGGCCCGCTCCCTCTCCACCAGCGTCTCGTTCGCGGTGGGCCTCGTCGTGGCGCGCGACCCGGCGGTCATCGCGGCCGACCCGTTCTTCCCCTCCTTCATCTCGGGGGTCGAGCGGGTGCTCGCCGAGCGCGGCCGCGTGCTGGTGCTCAGCGTCGTCGACCCGGGCGCCTCCGAGGAGGCCGTCTACCGCACGCTCGCGGCCGACCGCCGCGTCGACGGGGTGTTCCTCACCGACCTCCGGCAGGACGACTCCCGGCCGGCGCTGCTCGCCGAGCTGCAGATCCCGGCCGTCACGCTCGGGCGACTCGAGGGCTCCTCCTCACCCGCCGTCGTGATGGACGACTCCGCGGGCATCGCCGACGCCGTCCGGCACCTGGCGGAGCTCGGCCACCGCCGCATCGCCCACGTCGCCGGGCCCGACCACCTGCTCCACTCCTCCCGCCGCCGCGAGGCCTTCACAGAAGCCTGCACGGTGGTGGGACTCGAACCCACCACCCCCATCGCTACCGACTTCAGCCCGCAGCAGGGGGCGGAGGCTACCGAGCGCCTCCTCGACAGCCCGACTCCGCCCACCGCGATCGTCTTCGGCAACGATCCGATGGCCATCGCCGGGCTCGGCGTCGCGCACGCCCGCGGGCTCCGGCTCCCCGACGACCTCTCGATCACGGGCTTCGACGACTCCGAGATCGCCGCCCACGTCTACCCGTCGCTGACCTCGGCCCGCACGCGCCCCGCGCGCTGGGGCGAGGAGGCCGCCCGCACGCTGCTCGACCTCATCGAGTCCGGCAGCGCCCCCGACGTCGACCTCGAGCCCGCCGGGCTCGTGGTGCGCCACTCGACCGCTCCTCCGCGGCCGTCGACCCACTGAAGACGCGTGCGCACCGTCGCGCACGCCGGACAAGGAGAACACCATGGCCCCCTCGACGACGAGACGCTGGCTGACCGGGATCGCCACCGCCTCCCTCGCGACCCTCGCCCTCACCGCCTGCAGCGGCGGCGGCGGAGCGTCGACCGACCTCACCGCCACCGGACCGATCACCATCTGGTACTCGAACAACGAGCAGGAGGTGCAGTGGGGCAAGGCGATGGTCGACGCGTGGAACGCGGACCACCCGGACGAGGAGATCACCGGGCAGGAGATCCCCGCGGGCAAGAGCAGCGAGGAGGTCATCGGAGCCGCGATCACGGCCGGCAACGCGCCGTGCCTCGTCTTCAACACGGCCCCCAGCGCGGTGGGCCAGTTCGAGCGCCAGGGCGGACTCGTCGACCTCTCGAAATTCGACGGCGGCGCCGACTACATCGAGACCCGCAGCGGCGACCTCGCCGAGCAGTACCAGAACGCCGACGGCGAGTACTTCCAGATGCCGTGGAAGAGCAACCCGGTCGTCATCTTCTACAACAAGGACCTCTTCGCGAAGGCGGGACTCGACCCCGAGAACCCGTCGCTGTCGACCTACGACGACTTCCTCGCCACGTCGAAGACGCTCGTCGAATCGGGAGCCGCGCCCGCCGCGATCCAGCCCGCGCCCACGAGCGAGTTCTTCCAGACCCAGTTCGACTTCATGCCGCTCTACGCCGCGGCAACCGGAGGGACGAGCCTCGTCGAGGACGGCAAGGCCACCTTCGCCGACGACGAGGGCTATGAGGTCGCCGACTTCTGGAAGAGCCTCTACGACCAGGGCCTCGCCGGCCGCGAGCAGTACCAGGGCGACGCCTTCGCCGACGGCCAGGCCGCGATGTCGATCGTCGGCCCGTGGGCGGTCTCGGTCTACGACGACCTGAACTGGGGCTCCGTCTCGGTGCCCACCCCCGACGGCACGCCCGCCGAGGACACCTGGACCTTCAGCGACGCGAAGAACGTCGGCCTCTACTCCGCCTGCGCCAACAAGGGCACGGCCTGGGAGGTGCTGAAGTTCGCGACCAGCGAGGAGCAGGACCGCTCGCTGCTGGAGACCACCGGCCAGATGCCGCTGCGCACCGACCTGCAGACCACCTACGCCGACTACTTCGAGGCGAACCCCGCCTACCAGCGCTTCGGCGACCAGGCGAGCCGCACCATCGAGGTGCCGTCGGGGCCGAACACGGTGCAGATGCTGCAGGCGATCCGCGACGCGTGGGGCAAGACGGTCATCTTCGGCGAGGGCGACGTGAAGACGGCGCTCGACGGAGCGGCCGAGACCGTCACCGGGCTCGCCGGCCAGCAGTGACCCGGCCGTGACCACCCTCACCCGCCGGCCCGCGCCGGCCGGGGCGCCGGGGAAGCGGAGCCTCCTGCACCGCGTCCTCGGGCCCCAGCCCCTCGGGCTGCTGTTCGGCAGCCCCTACCTCCTGTTCGTGCTCGCGGTCTTCGCGTTCCCGGTCGTCTACTCGGTCTGGATCGCGTTCCACGACTTCTTCTTCGCAGCTCCCGGCGTGCAGGTGGAGCGACCGTTCGTCGGACTCGACAACTTCGTCACGGCGTTCTCGAGCCCGCAGGTCATCCGCTCCTTCGGCAACATCGGGATCTTCCTGGTGATCAACGTGCCGCTGACGGTGGTGCTCTCGCTCCTTCTCGCCGCGGCGCTCGACAAGGTCGTGCACCTGCGGACGTTCCTCCGCGTCAGCTTCTACGTGCCCTACGTCACGGCGAGCGTCGCGGTCGTCGGCGTGTGGCTGTTCCTCTTCAACGGGAACGGACTGGTCAACAGCCTCCTCGGGCCGCTGGCGCCGAACCCGTCGTGGCTGATCAACGAGCAGCTCGCGATGCCGATCATCGCTCTCTACGTCACCTGGAAGCAGCTCGGGTTCTACATCCTGCTGTACCTGGCGGCGCTGCAGAACGTGCCGAAGGAGCTCTACGAGTCGGCCTCGACCGACGGCGCCGGACGCATCCGCCAGTTCTGGTCGGTGACCGTGCCGAGCGTGCGGCCCGCGACCCTCCTGGTGCTGCTGGTGTCGACCGTCACCGGGGCGAACCTCTTCACCGAGCCCTACCTCCTCACCGGCGGAGGCGGCCCCAACGGCGCGTCCGCCTCGCCCGTGCTGCTGATGTACCAGCTCGGGATCCAGCAGGGGCAGCCCGACGTGGCCTCGGCCATCGGCGTGGTCCTGGTGCTGCTGGTGCTGGTCATCGCCTATCTGCAGAACCGCTTCGCGGGGGAGAGGAACTCATGAGCACCCTGTCCAGTGCCGGAGGCGCCGCCTCGGCCGTGCCCGCCGCCGTCGCCCCCGAGAAGTCGCCGCGGAGGCGCCCCGTCGGCTCCAGCCGCGGAGCCGTGATCCTCCGCGGAGTCGTGCTCGCGATCGGCGCGATCGTCTTCCTCTTCCCCTTCTACTACATGATCGTCGGCTCCCTGCAGACGGATCCGGACCCCACGTTGGCCGGAGCGATCCCGGAGCCGGGCAACCTCACGCTCGACAACTACGTCAACGTGAACGAGCGGATCAGCCTGCTCACCGGCCTGGTCAACTCCGGGATCTTCACCGGCGGCGTGCTGCTGTGCACGGTGTTCTTCGGCGTCCTCGCCGGCTACGCGCTCGCGATGCTGCAGTGGCGGGGGCGCAACGCGGTGTTCGCGCTGGCCCTGCTGGTGCAGGTCATCCCGTTCCAGCTGCTGCAGATCCCGCTCTACGTGCTGATCGCGCGCGACTACGGACTCGCGGACAGCCACCTCGGGATGATCCTGCCGTTCGCCATCAACTCGACGGCGGTGATCATCTTCCGGCAGTACTTCCTGCAGCTCCCCAAGGAGCTGTTCGAGGCGGCCCGGATCGACGGCGCCGGCGAGCTGAAGCTGCTGTGGACCATCGCGCTCCCGCTGGTGCGGCCCGCGCTGGTGACCGCCGTGCTGCTGACCTTCATCGGCCCCTGGAACGAGTTCCTCTGGCCGTTCCTCATCACCAAGGACGCGTCGCTGCAGCCGCTCGCCGTGTCCCTGGCCAACTACATCTCGAACGTGGCGTCGTCGACCGACAACCCGTTCGGGGCGATCCTCGCGGGAGCCGTCGTGCTCGCCGCGCCCGTCGTGGTGCTGTTCATCGTGTTCCAGCGCTACTTCGTCTCGACCGATCTCGGATCCGGAGTGAAAGGCTGACCATGTCTCCCACCCTCACCACTGTCCCCTACCGTCTCGAGCGCGTCGGCGTCGTGATGGAGCCCGCCCCGGGCGACGCCCTCGAAGCCGAAGGTGTGCTCAACCCCGGCAGCGGCCGCGGACCCGACGGCGAGCTCTACCTCCTGCCCCGGATGGTCGCCGCCGGCAACGTCTCCCGCGTGGGCCTGGCCCGCGTGGTCGTCGAGGGCGGCGTGCCCGTCGGAGTCGAGCGCGAAGGCGTCGTGCTCGCGCCCGACCGCGGCTTCGAGCGCGGCGCGCACAACGCCGGCGTCGAGGATCCGCGGATCACCTTCATCGAGGCGCTCGGCCTGCACGTGATGACGTACGTCGCCTACGGGCCGCTCGGGCCCCGGACGGCGCTCGCCGTGTCCGAGGATCTCCGCGCCTGGCGGCGCCTGGGCCCGGTGACCTTCGCCTACGACGACGCTCTCGACATCGACCTGGGCCTGTTCCACAACAAGGACTGCGTGTTCTTCCCCGAGATCGTCGCCGCACCGGACGGCACCCGCTCGTTCGCGGTGCTGCACCGGCCGATGTGGGACCTCGGCGAGACGCGGCCGGGCGAGGGCGTGCGCCTCCCGGCCGGGATCGAGGACCCGCGGCAGAGCATCTGGATCAGCTACGTGCCGGTGGACGAGGTCGACCGCGACCTGGCGAGCCTCACGCGCTGGACGCGGCACCGGTTCCTCGCGGGCCCGGAGTTCCCGTTCGAGGAGCTGAAGGTCGG
Source organism: Rathayibacter sp. AY1E2 (assembly GCF_002932325.1). NCBI lineage: Bacteria > Bacillati > Actinomycetota > Actinomycetes > Micrococcales > Microbacteriaceae > Rathayibacter > Rathayibacter sp. AY1E2. Next base: position 71,065 of record NZ_PSVO01000005.1, on the reverse strand, counting down.
CGGCGGCCCCGCGCCGCTGCGCGTACCGGAGGGGTGGTTGCTCATCCACCACGGGGTGACCGGAGTGATCGACAGCGCCTTCGCGCAGCAGCAGCACGTGAACTACTCGGCCGGAGCGATCCTCCTCGACGGCGACGACCCGTCGCGGGTGATCGCGCGCACCGCCGAGCCGCTGCTCGAGGCCGAGACGGAGGAGGAGCGCAGCGGGATCGTCCCGAACGTCGTCTTCCCGACGGCGATCGAGGAGATCGACGGGCAGCACTACGTCTTCTACGGCATGGCCGACTCGAAGATCGGCGCGGCCCGCCTCGTCCGCACGGACGGCTGACGCCGCTGATCGAGTCCGTCGGCGCCTCCCGCTGATCGAGCAGCCCGCACCGCCGGCGCATCGAGATCCGCCCCTCACACCCCACTCAAGGAGAGTTCGATGACGAACACGCTCACCAGATCGGCGGCCGTCCTGGCCGCCGCCGCCCTCACCGTCGGGGGCCTCGCCCTCGGCGCGACCCCCGCGAAGGCGGCCGAGCCGCTGACGAACACGGCGCACCTCGACTTCCTCCTCGACACCGCCACTCCGGTGCCCGAGCCCGGCCACACCACCTACCGGCTCGACGAGGAGCCGACCCTGGTGATGCCGTGGACCTACGCCGACGCCCGCGACGGCGGCGCCTTCGAGCGCGTGGGCGGCGGCCGCCTCGATCCGGCGACCGGCGACTACGAGCAGGGTGCTTTCAACACCGACGACATCTCGCGCGCCGCCGTCGTCTACCTCCGCCACTGGCAGCAGACCGGCTCGACCGAGAGCCGCGAGAAGGCCTTCGAGACGCTCCGCGCTCTCGCCTACTTCCAGACCACCGAGGGCGACGACGCCGGGAACGTGGTGCTCTGGATGCAGACCGACGGGGAGCTGAACGCGAGCGCCGAGCCGGTCGAGCTGCCGGATCCGAGCGACTCCGAGGACAGCTACTGGCTCGCCCGCACCCTCTGGGCGCTCGGCGAGGGCTACGCGGCGTTCCGCGACACGGATCCGGAGTTCGCCGCCTTCCTGCAGGAGCGGCTGCGCCTCGGCGTCGCGGCGGTCGACCGCGAGGTGCTCACGCGCTACGGGGAGTACGCGCAGGCCGACGGCGTGCAGGTGCCGGCCTGGCTGATCGTCGACGGGGCGGACGCCACCTCGGAGGCGCTGCTCGGCCTGTCCGCCTACCTCGAGGCCGCTCCCGACGACTCCGCGGTGCGCACGAGCACGGCCGAGCTCGCCGAGGGCGTCGCCGCCTACGCCCGCACCACGACGACGGAGGCGGACACCACCGCCTGGCCGTACGGCGCGATCCTCCCGTGGACGAAGTCGCGCACGCTCTGGCACTCCTGGTCGTCGCAGATGGCCGGCGGACTGGCCGCGTCGTCCGCGGCGCTCGACGACTCCTCCCTCCTCGAGCCCGCGATCGTCGACGGCGCCCGCTTCGCTCCGGAGCTGCTCACCGCCGGCGGCCCCGACAACGGCTGGAACCCGACTCCGACCGACCGCGTGCAGATCGCCTACGGAGCCGACTCCCGCCTGCAGAACTCGCTCGCCCTGGCCGATGCCACCGGCTCCAGCGCCTTCACCGACCTCGCGGCCGTGCAGGGCGCCTGGTTCTTCGGCCTGAACCGCAGCCTCGGCCCGGTCTACGACCCGGCCACCGGAGTCGTCTTCGACGGCGTCCAGGCCGACGGGTCCGTCAACCGCAACAGCGGCGCCGAGAGCACGATCCACGGCCTGCTGGCGATGCTGGCGCTCGACGAGCACCCGGACGTCGCCGACCGCGCCCGCTCCGTCGCCACCGAGCGCTCGCGCGACGGCCTGACGCTGGTCGAGGCGGAGAGCGCGCGCGGCGGCACCGTCGTCACACCCGAGTCGTCCTGGACCGGGGAAGCCGGCTGGAGCGGCTCGTACCTCTCGCTGACCGACCCGCGCCGCGCGATCTCGATCCCGATCGGCCCGTCCACGCAGGACCGCGTGGTGGAGGCCGTCATCGACCAGCCGCAGCGCGGCACGGAGCGCACGCCCCTGAGCGTCTGGACGTCGGGGAAGCGGCCGCTCGACCTGCTCCGCTCGACCGTCGGGTCGCAGGGGGTGACGGAGGCGTCGGGCGCGCTGCTCCCGGAGAAGCTCCGCCGCATCGTGCCGGCCGGCTCGTCGAGCGTCGAGGTCCGCCCGCTGAGCGGGCAGACGCGCCTCGATGCGCTGCTGGTGCGCCCGCTGGTGACGCGCCTCGTGGTCGGAGGAGAGGGCGGCCGCACCGAGCTGATCCGCAACTCCACCGACGGAGTGCGCACCACGGCGATCGGCGTCTCGGGCGGCTCCGGCACCCTGCGCGTCTACTCGCAGGACGGCGCGCTCGTGAGCGAGACGTCGCCGTCCGGAGCCGTCTCCGTGCAGCTGCCCGCGCAGGGCTTCGCGGTGCTGGTGGGCTGAGGGCGTCCCTGCTGGTCGAGTAGCCGCTGCTCGATCGGCAGGGGGCGGTGAGTCCTCGGAAGTCGCGGTACTCGCGTTCGAGTACCGCGACTTCTGCGTTCTCGTGGGGGCGAGGGCGGCGGGGAGGTGCGCGGCTGGGCGCGGACCATCAATTCGATGAGAGCGCTCTCTCGAAAACGCTTGACCTCTCCGCGGGGGCGTGCGTAAGCTCGCCGCACACCTCGTGAGAGCGCTCTCACATACGCGGAACAGCACGCGTGAGAGCGCTCGCAGGGGTGCCCCACCACCATCACGAAGGAGTGACCGTGCCCTATTCACGACGCACCAGGATCGCCGCGGCGATCGCCGGCGCCTCGGCCCTCGCCCTGATCGTCACCGGATGCTCGTCGGGATCCGACGCCTCCGAGGGCGGCGAGATCGAGCTGACCGTCACCACGTTCAACGCCATGGGCTTCGACGAGCTCTACGGCGAGTACGAGGACGCCAACCCGGGGATCACCATCGTCCCGAACAACATCGACACCGGCGGCAACGCGCGGACCGACGCGTTCACCAAGCTCGCCGCCGGCTCCGGGCTCGCCGACGTCGTGGCCATCGAGGAGGGCTGGCTCGGCTCCGTCATGGAGGTCTCGGACCAGTTCGTCGACCTGCGCGACCACGGCATCGAGGACCGCAAGGCCGACTGGGTCGACTGGAAGTACGAGCAGGCGACCGACCCCGAGGGACGCGTCATCGGCTACGGCACCGACATCGGACCCGAGGGCCTCTGCTACAACACGGCCGCCTTCGAGGCAGCGGGCATGCCCACCGACCGCGCCGCCGTCGCCGAGATGCTCGGCGGACCGGACGCGACCTGGGACGACTACTTCGCCGCCGGCCAGAAGTACCACGACGCCACCGGCAAGGCGTGGTTCGACCACTCCGGATTCGTCTGGAACGCGATGGTCAACCAGCTGCCCGAGGGGTACTACACCTCCGACGGCGAGCTGAACGTCGAGGGCAACCCGGAGCTCGAGGAGCGCTGGGGCCAGCTGACCGACGCCACCGCCTCCGGCCTGTCGGCCGCGCAGAAGGCGTGGGACTGGAACAAGGGCAAGTCGTTCACCGACCAGACCTTCGCCACCTTCGTCTGCCCGGGCTGGATGTTCGGCACGCTGAAGAGCAACGTCGAGGCCGGCGGCGGGAACGCCGAGGCCACCGGCTGGGACTTCGCCGACGTCTTCCCCGGCGGCCCCGCCAACTGGGGCGGCTCGTTCCTCTCCGTCCCGACCCAGTCGAAGCACCCCGCCGAGGCCGCCGCGCTGGCGTCGTGGCTCAGCGAGCCGGAGCAGCAGCTGAAGGCGTTCGAGGCGGCCGGACCGTTCCCGAGCACCCTCGACGCGCAGAAGGAGCTCGCCTCGGCGGCCGCTCCCGACCCCGGCATGAACGACTCCCCGACCGGCGCGATCCTCGCGCAGCGCGCCGAGGGCGTCGTCGCCCAGTACAAGGGCCCGGACGACTCGCTGATCCAGGAGAACGTCTTCGGACCGGTCCTGCAGAAGGTCGACCGCGGCGAGATCGACGGCAAGGAGGGCTGGAACGAGGCGCTCCAGCTCCTCGGTGAGCTCGTCGACTGATCCGGTCGGGCCGACGCCCGAGGGCTGACGCCTCCGGGACGACGCCCACCCGACACGGGAGGTCCGGCCGCCACCGGACCTCCCGTGTCCCGTGCGGCCGGGCCGCCCGTGTCGGGCCACCTCGCCGCACGGGAGAAACGCTGCCGCCCGCCGGCCGAGGCCTCTCCGGCCCCGCCGCCCGCGACTCCTCCCAGCCGGCCCCGCCGCACGAGAGACTCCGGCCCCGCCGCATCCCCTCCGACTCCGACTCGACCTCGAAGAGAGCGCCATGACGAGCACACTCACCCCGCCGACCACGGCGACGCCCCCCGCGGGGAAGCGGCGCCCGGCGCCCCGACTCCCGCTGACCTTCCGCCAGCGCGCGAGCCGCTTCGACGTGAAGGCCTCGCCCTACCTCTACATCTCGCCGTTCTTCCTGCTCTTCGCGCTCACCGGCGCGTTCCCGCTGGTCTACACGCTCGTCGTGTCGCTCTACGACTGGCAGCTGCTGCAGGGCCAGGGCGACTTCGTCGGGTTCGCGAACTTCGCGGCCGTGCTCGGCGACCGCTTCTTCTGGAACTCGATCGTCAACACGCTGAGCATCTTCCTGCTCTCCACGATCCCGCAGCTCGCCGTCGCGCTGCTGCTCGCGGCCGCCCTCGACCAGGCGCTGCGGGCCAGCACCTTCTGGCGGATGAGCGTCCTGCTGCCGTACATCGTCTCGCCGGTCGCGGTCGCGCTGATCTTCTCGAGCGTGTTCAGCGACCAGGAGGGCCTGATCAACAATCTGATCGGCCTCGTGGGCATCAGCCCGATCGAGTGGACCAACGACCGCCTCGCCAGCCACGTCGCGATCGCGACGATGGTCAACTGGCGCTGGACCGGCTACAACGCCCTCATCCTCCTCGCCGCCATGCAGGCCGTGCCGCGCGAGCTGCACGAGTCGGCCGCGATCGACGGAGCGAACGCGTTCCGCCGCTTCCGCTCGATCACGATCCCCAGCATCCGGCCGACCCTGATCTTCGTGATCATCACCGCCACCATCGGCGGCCTGCAGATCTTCGCGGAGCCGCGCCTGTTCGACGTGTCGAACGCGGGCGGCATCGGCGGCTCGGACCGGCAGTTCCAGACCACCGTCCTCTACCTCTGGGAGATGGCGTTCTTCCGCCAGAACTTCGGTGAGGCGGCCGCGATCGCGTGGCTGCTGTTCCTCCTGATCGTGCTGATCGGCCTGCTGAACTTCGCGATCTCGCGGCGGATCGCCTCCGTCGAGAACCGGATCTCGCAGCGCTCGAAGCGGCGCTCCGCCCGCCCCGCGACCGCGGACGAGATCGCCGCCGCGGACCCCCTGCTCACCACCACCGGCCTCGGCCAGAACGAGAGCGAGCGATGACCACCTCCGCCGCCTCCGCCGCCTTCCCGGTGCGCCGCGTCCGCGCCTCCCGCGCCGGCCGCGTCGACCGGCCCGGCTTCCTCACGTACGGGCTGCTGAGCGCCTTCATCCTCGGCTCGACCTACCCGCTGTGGTGGTCGTTCGTCGTGGCGAGCGGCTCGAACGCGACCCGCAGCGAGACCCTGCCGCTCGTCCCGGGCGGCAACTTCCTCGCCAACGCCTCGCAGGTGCTGACGGCGATCCCGTTCTGGACGGCTCTGCTGAACAGCATCATCGTCTCGGGGATCATCACGCTCTCGGTCGTGTCGTTCTCGACGCTCGCCGGCTACGCCTTCGCGAAGCTGCGGTTCCGCGGGCGCGACGGCCTGATGATCGGAGTCGTCGCGACCATGGCGATCCCGACGCAGCTGGGCATCATCCCGCTGTTCATCCTGATGCGGCAGCTCGGCTGGACCGGCTCGCTCGGCGCCGTGATCGTGCCGACGCTGGTCACCGCGTTCGGCGTGTTCTTCATGCGGCAGTACCTGGTCGACGTGATCCCGGACGAGCTGATCGAGGCGGCGCGCGTGGACGGAGCGAACCAGTTCCGGACGTTCCTCACCGTCGCGGTCCCTGCCGCGCGACCGGCGATGGCGATCCTCGGGCTCTTCACGTTCATGATGGCCTGGACCGACTTCCTCTGGCCGCTGATCGTCCTCAGCCCCACGAATCCGACCCTGCAGACGGCGCTCGCGCAGCTGCAGTCGGGCTACTACGTCGACTACTCGATCGTGCTCGCCGGCGCCGTGCTCTCGGTGATCCCGCTGCTGGTGCTGTTCCTGCTCGCCGGACGCCAGCTCATCGCGGGCATCATGAGCGGAGCGGTGAAGGGCTGACGCCCGGAGACTCCTGCGGGACCGGGTCGGGGGACATCGGACCGCGGGACGGGGGCCTCGGGCCCGGGGCCGTGGTGCTCCGGGTCCGGGGGTCGGGGGCTGCGGGGAGGGATCGGGCCGTGGACTGAGCGGTCGGCGGGTTCTCGACCCGGCCGGTCGTCGTGCTCGGAGCATCCCGACCACTGCCGCGCAGGATCCCGCCGATCACGCCCCGTTCGGGCCTCCTGGCCCGACCTGCCGCCGCCTAGGCTGGCGCGGAGGAGGCGACATGGAGCCGAAGGACCGGCGCGACGAGGACCCCTCGAGCGGGTCGGCGCAGCCGCGTCCGGGGGACGGGCCGACGCCGTCGGAGCAGGCGCTGCGCGCCATCCGCGACGTCGCGAACGGGGCGGACCCGACGAGCGAGGCGTTCCGGCTGTCGAACGACTTCACCGACCGGCAGGCCGAGCGGCTCCGGAGACTCCTCGCGCGCTTCCGTCGCGGGCGCTGACCGTCACGGGGGCGGCCTGCTGCCGGCAGTGGGCGATCGATCGCCGCGCGCCGGTCGCGCCGACGATCGCCGAGGCGGCGCCCCCGACCGCCCGGCGCCACCCCGGACGGCCGCGATCCGCGCCCTTGCAGGCCGCGGACTCGCTCCGCCGGCCCGGTCCGCCGCCCCGCATCACCCCCGAATGGCCGCGATCCGCGCCCCTTCGCACCGAGGACGCCCTCCACGGGCCCGCTCCTCCGGCGCTCGGCTAGCCTCGGAGGCACCCGCGAGGAAGGCCTGCATGACCCACGACACCGCCTCGGCCGCCCCGACCCTCGAAGCCGTCGCCGCGCTGGCCGGAGTCTCCCGCGCGACGGTCAGCCGGGTCGTCAACGACTCCCCGCGCGTGAAGGACGGCGCCCGGACGGCCGTGCTCGCCGCGATCGAGCAGCTCGGCTACGTGCCCAACCGCGCCGCGCGCTCCCTCGCCAGCCGCCGCACGCAGACCGTCGCGCTCGTGGTGCCGGAGTCGGCGGCGAAGGTGTTCGCGGATCCGTTCCTCGCCTCGGTCGTGCAGGGGGCCGCGATGGCCTTCGCCGGCACCGAGTACACGCTCACCATCGTGATCGCGTCGGAGGCGGCGCCCGAGAAGACGCGGCGCTACCTGCTCGGCGGCAACGTCGACGGCGCGCTCGTCGTCTCGCACCACAGCGGCGACCACTCCTACGCGCAGCTCGGCGCCTCGCTCCCCGTGGTCTTCGGCGGGCGGCCGCTGACGGAGGAGGGCGGCAGCTACTTCGTCGACGTCGACAACACCGGAGCGGCGCGCACGGCCACCGAGCACCTCCTGGGCCTCGGCCGCACGGCCCCCGCGATGATCGCGAGCCGCCAGGACATGCCCGCCGCGATCGACCGCCTGTCCGGCTGGCGCTCGGCCGTCACCGCCGCGGGGCTCGACGACTCGCTCGTCGAGTACGGCGACTACTCGCCCGAGGACGGCGCGACGGCGATGCGCCGCCTGCTCGACTCCGGTCGGCCGATCGACGCGGTCTTCGCCTCCAACGACCAGATGGCGGCGGGCGCCCTGACGGCGCTGCGCGAGCGCGGCCTCACGGTCCCGGGCGACATCGCACTCGCGGGATTCGACGGCGACTACTTCGCCGAGGCGAGCGAGCCGCGCCTCACCACGGTGCGCCAGCCCTCCACGGGCCTCGGCGAGGCGATGGCGGACGTGCTGGTGCGCCTCCTGGCCGGCGAGGAGGTGCAGCGCGTGACGCTGCTGCCGACCGAGCTGCTGGTGCGCGGCTCCACGGTCGCGGGCGCGTGATCCCGCGCCGCCCTGCGCGGATCCGTTCGCTGAGTCGCCCGGATCGGCTCCCCGATGCGGCGTGTCGCGAGCCGATCCGGGCGACTCAGCGCGGGACGGGCTCATCGGGGATCTCGAGCAGGTGGAAGGGGCCCCGGGGGAGCGGTCCCGTGCTCCACAGCGCGACGACGGCCCAGCCGAGGTCGGCGTGCGCGACGGCGCCCTCGGGCAGGGTCCGGGTGAAGAGCGCGTAGTCGATCCCGTCGAGGGGGAGGGCGCTCACGTCCCACGCGGGCCGGTCGGCGGCCAGCTCCTGAGCCCGCGCCTCCGCCGCCGCCATCGCGGCTCGCGTCCGGTCCCCGGGCAGGCCGCCGGGGATCGCCGAGAGGAGGAGCGAGCCGATCGCGAGCGCGGCCGTCGCGACCGGGTCGGTGACCACTCCGTGCACCGAGCCGCGCGGCCCGAGGCGGACACCGGTCAGCCGCATTGTGCGGACCGAGTACGAGCGGCCGTCCCGCTCAGCGCGGACCGAGAGGTCATCGACCGGCCCGTCGTTCGTCCGCCCGCTCCCGTCGACGGACCACGGATCGGAGACGGGGACCAGCGCGCGCACGCCCTCATCCGACTCCCTGCGGCGCCGCCGGTCAAGAGGCGCAGCTCGTTCAGGGGTCCTCGTTGAAGTTAGAACGAGAGCCGAGCGACCCTGAGCTCTGCTGTGCGGAGAGATCAGTTCAGGCTTAGAAAGTTCTGCGCGGCCTCCGGGGTGCGACAGGAAGGCAAAGCCGCCTGAGGCGCGGCCCTCTGAGTGGGCGGCCAGCAGTTGGAGCAAGACCGCCTCAACCGTCGACGATGCGACTGTCGGGGGCAGAGTGGTGCACCATGAACGGATGACTGCACTGGAAGAAGAACCAGGCTCGGATGTTCCGATCTGGCCCGTATTCGTGGTTCCGGTACTCCAGATATTGGAGTCGGGCGATGTGCTCCATCGGAAGGACGTGTTCGGAAGAGCGGCAGATGTTCTGGCGCTCACACCGAGGGCCCGTGCGGAAACCCTGCGGACGGGTGGCCTTCGGTATACCCAACGGATCGGCTGGGCCCTCTCGAACTTGATGAAAGCCCGATGGATCGAGCGTCCGCTGAGAGGCCACTACTCAATAACGGCCGACGGTCGTGAGGCCCTCGCTCGCCATGCCGGTGGGTTCGACTACGCGAGTGCGCGTCAGATCTTCGCCCCCTTCTGGCCGAAGGATGTAGAGAAGCAGCGGGTCAGCGAGAGCGAAGCGGTCGATCATCCGCTGGACACGCAGGTGCTGGATCCCGTCGAGCAGATCGAGGACGCGATCTCGCGTATCGAGGCAGAGGTCGGTGAGGAGCTTCTCGCCCGGCTTCGCGATAGTCACCCTGACTTTTTCGAGCAGGCTGTCGTCGATCTGCTGCTTGCGATGGGCTACGGAGGGGCTGAGCAGCGAGGCAAGCGCATCGGCGGTACCGGGGACGGTGGAGTAGACGGCGTCATCGACCAGGATGCTCTTGGCTTGGAACGCGTCTACGTTCAAGCGAAGAGATACCGGGCTGGGAGCAATATCAGCCGGGAGACGATTCAGGCTTTCGTCGGAGCTCTGCACGGTTTTGGTGCTTCAAGGGGAGTATTCCTGACTACGTCCGCATTCACCCCGGCTGCAACCAGCTACGCCAACGCAGTCCAGTCCCGCGTCGTCCTCATCGACGGAGAGCGTCTCGTGGGGCTGATGATCAAGTACCGAGTGGGCGTCCAGGTGAAGGAGACGTACACAGCGGTCGAGATTGATGCGGACTTCTTCGACTGATGTGGGAGGGCGGCCGCTGAGGAGCCCGGATCGGCCGGCCGTTCCGGCGTGTCGTGAGCAGATCCGGGCACCTCAGTGCGGAGCCGCGGAGATGCTGAGGCCCGCAGGCGCTGCTCAGAACTCCTCGTAGTTGTAGGGCTCCGGGTCCTCGTCGATCACGGGGCGCGCGATCGTGGCGCGGTTGCTCTTGATGCGGGAGCGGATGTCCTCGACGGCGGCCTCGACGGCGCCGGTGGTCGACTCCTCGTCCTTGATGGAGACCTCGACGGGGACGGCGACGAGCTCGCTGCTCGCGTCGAGGGTCATCTTCGCCTCGATGAGCTCGCCGTCCTCGGTGAACGCCGGGACCGTGACCGCTTCGGAGTGCTCCTGGCGGTCGATCGCGGTCACCAGGTCGAGGAGGGCCTCGGTCACGGCGTCGGTCGTCACGAAGCTCTTGGAGGCGTAGGTCAGCTGCTGCATGCCTCCACTCTCCCGAACGGGAGCGCCCCTCGCGCGGGGTTGCGCCTCGTCGGCCCAGCCCGTAGCGGAGGGGCAGCACGACCGGCGCGGGCGCGAGGAGTCAACCCTCTAGGCCGCGATCCGGGCGTCCGCTTCCCTGGTGGCGGGGCCTCGGGAGGAGGCGCGGGGGTCTCGGGATCCCGGGGCCCTGGCACTCGATCGGGAGGGGACCGGATGCGGCGTCGGGGACTCCGCGGCGACCGGGCGTTCCAGGGCGGCCTCCTGATCGGAGTCGGCCTCATGGCGGCCGTCGACGAGATCGTCTTCCACCAGATCCTCGCCTGGCACCACTTCTACGACCGCTCCACTCCGGCGATCGGCCTGCTCTCGGACGGGCTGCTGCACGCGGCCGAGATCCTCGCACTCGTCGGCGGCGGCTTCCTGCTCGCCGACGCCCGGCGCCGATCCGCTCTGCGTCCGCGCACGGCGTGGGCCGCGGGGCTCACGGGGGCGGGGCTGTTCCAGTTGTGGGACGGAGTCGTCGACCACAAGCTGCTCCGGGTGCACCAGGTGCGCTACGACGTCGACCTGCTGCTCTACGACTCCGTCTGGATCGCCTCCGGAGCGGTGCTGCTGGCGGCGGGCCTGCTCCTCCTTCCTCGGCGACGGCGCGCAACGGCGTGACCCCGCACGCCGACCACACCCTGCTCGACCCGGGCCTGCTGCTCCTGGTCCCGCTGGCCGCGGCGGCGGCGCTCGGAGGGGGCGCCGCGGCCCTCGAGCGGCGGCGCGGACGGCCGTGGCCGCTGCACCGGACCGCCCTGCTCCTCGGCGGGCTCGCGACCGCGGCGCTCTGCTTCACGCGTCCGCTCGCGGAGTGGTCGCACGCCGATCCGCGCGGGGCGATGCTGACGCACCTGGTCCTCGGGATGCTCGCGCCGCTCCTCCTGGTGCTCTCGGCCCCCGTCACCCTGGCCCTGCGCGCGCTCGACGTCACCGCTGCCCGACGGCTCTCGCGGCTGCTCCGGAGCCGCCCTGCCCGTCTCCTCGCCCACCCCGTGACGGCGCTCCTGCTCTCGACGGGCTCCCTCTGGCTCGTGCACGCGACCGGACTGCTCGCCACCGCGCACGCCGACCCGCTGCTGCACCTCGCACTCGGCCTGCACTTCCTCCTCAGCGGCTGCCTGATGACGGCGGCGCTCGCCGGAGTCGATCCGAACCCGCACCGCGCCCCGTTCGGCCTGCGCCTGGGCGTGCTCGGAGCGGGCATCGCCGCGCACGCGCTGCTCGCGACCGTGCTCTACGCGGAGGCGCCGGACGAGACCGGACGCCAGGCGGCGCTCCTGCTGTTCTACGGAGGCGACCTGCTCGAGACGGCGCTCGCCGTGGTCGTCTGCGCCCGGCGCTACGCGGCGACGGCGCCCCGGCAACCCCCTCCGCCGAGCGCGCCCTGCTCCCTACGCTCGGACGCATGCTCCTCATCTTCGGGACCCGAGCCGTCGAGGACCTCCTCCGGACGCTCGTCTTCGTCTGCCGCGTCTGCGGGCAGCGCGACGAGCAGCGGATCCTCCGCCGCCGGACGCGCCTCTCGCTCTTCTTCGTCCCCGTCCTGACCGTCTCGACCCGCTACCTGCTCGAGTGCTCGCACTGCGGCACCGTGTCCCCGATCAGCAAGGAGGAGGCGCAGGGCTCCGTCCGCTGGGCCGGCAACTCCGACCAGTGACCGCCCCGAGCGGGAGGCTCTCGCGGTGCGCTCAGCGCACCGGAGCCGGCACCGCCGCGGGGCGCGCGGCGACCGCGGCCGCGCGCCGCGTCGCCCAGTTGTTGAGCAGCAGCGCCGTCACGACGATGGCCGCGCCGAGCAGGGCGACGGGCCCCGGCCGGTAGCCGCCCGCCATGCTGATCGCGAAGGTCGTGACCGGGACGAGGTTCTGGAAGAGCGTGCCGTTGAGGGCGCCGAGCAGCTTGATGCCGGCGTTCCACAGCAGCACGGCGACGACGCCGGCCAGGAGGATCAGGTAGGCCAGCTCCGGCCAGGCCGCGAGCACCTCGGCCCCGGTCGGCGGGTGCGCGGAGCCGGTGGCCGTCGCCACGGCGACCGCGACGGCGATCGAGGGGCAGCCGAGCGCGGTGGTGAGCGTCGAGTACCGCAGCGCCGACCAGCCGGGGAACGCCGCTGCTCCACGCGTGTAGACGACCCAGCAGATCGCGCCGAGCAGGGCGAGCAGCTCGCCGAACCCCAGCTCGCCGTCGAGGAGGAGGGCGACGTCGCCGCGGGTGACGACGAGCGCGACTCCGGCGAGCGCGAGCAGGATGCAGCCGACGGTGGCGGCCGGCGGCAGGCGACGCGCGCCGATGCTCGCGAGCACCGCGCCGATCGCGGGCATCATCCCCATCATCAGGCTGACGTTCGGGGCCGAGGTGAACCGCAGGGCCGTGAAGGCGAGCAGGCCGAAGCCGGCGAATCCGGAGGCGCCGAGCAGCGCCAGCCGCCACCCGCGGCCGTCGAGCCGGAAGGCGCGGAGCCCCTCCGCCCGGGCGAGCAGCAGGGCGAGGACGACCGCGGCGACGGTGTAGCGGATGAGGGTCATGAAGAAGGAGTCGACCGTCGCCGCGATGCTGTCCGCGACCGGCAGCATGCCGCCCCAGAGGATCGGCGGGATCAGGCAGAAGAGCAGACCTCGCGACCGCATGGCGCCCCTGACCCGTCGGGTGCGGCCGCCCCGGGCGGGGGCCGTCGCTCGATGGTGGACCCCGGCGGCTCGGCGCACAAGAGCGCTGCCGACCCCCGAACTGCCCGCCGCGGGGCCCAGCGGAGAGGGGTGCGCCGGGTGTGGAGGAGGCTCGGCGAGCCGACTGACCTGCTAGGACGAAGACGAAGAAGCCGCAAGGACCTTGCGTGGCCCCTTTAGGGTGACAAAATTCACTTGCTTCCATCATCTCCTTGCCCCTAAATTTATCGCAGCACCCCCCGATGCTGTCCTCTGTCAGGCCCTGCTCCGATCCCCCCGTCGGACGCCGTTCCTCACTCGGGTCGCGCCTACCCCGGCGACGACCTCCGTTCCGCGCGGGCGCTCATCAGCGCACATCGGCCCCCGGCCGCGGAGAGGAACAGTCATGAGGACACAGCCCGGTCACGGCGCGGACGAGCCGACGGCTCCCCGTCGCCGGGCGACCTGGGAGGCGCACGACGAGACGGCCGCGCGCCCGCTCTCGGGACGCCGCGCCGCCCGCTCCGGGCGCGAACGGGTCTCCGCGCCGCGCCGCCTGGCGTCCGCGCTGCCTGCCGGAGCGGTGACGGTTCCCGCCGCCCCGACCGCGGTGCTGGAGCGTCCGGCCGCCCCGTCCGCGGTGGTCGAGCGACCGGTCGTGCCGACCGCTGTCCTGGAGCGTCGGGCTGCGATGGTCGAGGGTCCGGCGGCGCCGACCGCCGTGGTCGAGCGTCCGTCCGCCGCGACCGCGCTCCTGGAGCGTCCAGCCGCCCCGACCGCGCTGCTCGAGCGTCCGCCGGCCCCCGCCGCGGTCCTCGAGCGCACCGTGCTCCCCGCCGTCGACGCCGACCGGCTCCCTCCGGCATCCACTCCGATCCGCGGCACGCGCCCCCGCAGCGGCCGCCGCGCCTCGTCGCGCATCGGCGACCTGGTCGCCGCCCTCCCCGCCCACAACGAGGAGGCCGGGATCGCCGCGGCGATCGAGGGCCTGCGCCGGCAGACCTGGCCGCCGGACCGGATCGTCGTCATCGCCGACAACTGCACCGACGCCACGGTCGAGATCGCTCTCGCGCACGGCGCCGAGGTGTTCGTCACCGTCGGGAACAGCCACAAGAAGGCGGGCGGCCTCAACCAGTTCCTCGCCGAGGTCCTCCCGGGGCTGCAGGACGACGACCTGGTGCTCGTGCAGGACGCCGACTCCGCGCTCGACCCCGGGTTCCTCGAGATCGCCCGCGGCAGGCTGCACGGCGGCATCGGCGCGGTCGGAGGAGTGTTCCGCGGCGGCGAGGGCGGCGGCTTCGTCGGCCACCTCCAGCGCAACGAGTACGCGCGCTACGCCCGCGACGTGCGCCGGCTGAACGGGAAGTGCCTCGTCGTCACGGGCACCGCGGCCGTGCTCCAGGTCGCCGTGATGCGCCGCATCAGCGCGGCCCGCCTGGCCGGCTCCCTCCCCTCCGGAGACGGCATCGGCGGCATCTACGACACCACGGTCCTCACCGAGGACAACGAGCTCACGTTCGCGATCCGCCACCTCGGCTACGACGTGCTGAGCCCCGCCGGCTGCACCCTCGTCACCGAGGTCATGCCGACCTGGGGAGACCTCTGGCGTCAGCGCCTGCGCTGGAAGCGCGGAGCGGTCGAGAACTGCGTGCAGTACGGCTTCACGCGGGTCACGGCTCCATACTGGGGGCGCCAGCTGCTCACGATGCTCGGCTGCATCATCACCTACGTCTACCTGGCCACGATCGTCTACGCGGTCGGCTGGGGCGAGCTGAGCCTCCAGCCGTTCTGGCTGGCCGTCACCGCGATCTTCGTCGTCGAGCGGATCGTGACGGTCCGCGACCGCGGCTGGCGGTACATGCTCGCCGCCGCGTCGATGTACGAGCTCGTCGTCGACCTGTTCCTGCAGGTCGTCCACACCAAGGCCTACCTGGATGCGCTGACACGCCGTCGGCGCGACTGGTGAAACAGAGAGAGAGACATGTACAACCACATCGGAACAGCCGCCGGAGCCGGAGTCGGTGCCGGAACGCTCGCCATGACCGGGTTCGACTCGGTCTGGCTCGCCCTCGCGGCCTTCGCCCTCATCGCTGCGGGGACCGCCGTCCTGCGCATCGCTCCTCGCCGCAAGCGCGAGGTCTGAGACACGGTGGCGGGCGGGGGACAGCCCGCGCCCGTCACCGTCCCACGACCGCCGTCGCCGCGGAGGTCCGGCTCGCAGTGGTGTACCCGGTCTTCGTCCCGGTGACGGTCAGCGTGATCCGCTTCCCCGCCTGAGCCTTCGTGAGCGTGAACCGCGGCGACGTCGCTCCCGCGATGGCCGCGCCGTCCGCCTTCCACCGGTAGGTGAGGTTGACGGGGGTCGGCGTCCACGGACCCGGGGCTGCCGTGAGCACCGCTCCGACCCGGGCCGTGCCCGTGACGGTCGGCGTCGCGGCGCCGAGGGTGCCGGCGGCGACCGGGGCGGTCGGCTGCGAGGTCGTCGGGCCGGAGCCGTCGGCGGCGCTCACTGTCACGGTCACCCGCTTGCCGACCGCGGAGGAGGGGACCACGAGATCCGGACCCGTCACTCCCGCGATATCGACGCCTCCCGCCGCCCAGCGGTGCACGAGCGGTCCCGTCCGGCCGGCGGAGGAGGACAGGGTCGCGCCCACCGCGGCGGTCCCGACGACGACCGGAGCCGGCGCCGCGTCGGACCGGTAGACCGCGACGTGGTCGACGAGCATCGTCCCGCCGGAGCTCTTCGGAGCGGCTGCACTGTCGCACCCGCACACCCCGTTCGGCAGCCCGCCCCCGATGGCGAGGTTCAGGATCAGCAGCACGTCGTTCGGAACCGCGGCCTGCCACGCGGCCGTCCCCACCTCCGACTCCCGCACCACGTGCCGGGTGACGCCGTCGACGAGGAACTCCACGCGCTCGTCGCCGGGCACGGTCCGGTCGAGCAGGGCGGAGTAGCGGTGGAACCCCGTCACGCAGGACGCGCAGTCCAGCATCCCGCTCGTCCGGCCGGCGGGCTCGTCGCAGGGGCCGCCGTCCGGTACTCCGCAGTGCAGCGTCTGGATCACCTGGGCGGTGCCGTTGACGGCCTCGAGCATGTCGAACTCGCCGGTCGCGGGCCAGTCGATGACGGCATTCGCGTCCCGCCCGAGAGCCCAGAAGGCGGGCCAGTAGCCGGTGGCCTGCGCGACGTCCGGCAGCTGGATCGAGGCGGTCATCAGCAGTCGGCCGCCCGCCGGCGCCGAGAACGACTTGTCGGCGGTGACGATCCGTCCGGAGGTCCATGCTCCGGCGGAGTCGCGGAGGGCGCGGATGCCCAGAGCGCCGCCGCCCGTGAGGAAGACGTTCGCCGTCGACGCGGTCGTGCGGTCGACCGCCCCGGTGCCCCAGGTGCCGACCTCGTGCTCCCACTGGCTCCCGACCGACGCGCCAGCCGGCCCGGTGAAGTCGTCGCGCAGGAGCGTGGTCCAGCCCGGGGCGTCGGCGGGCGCCGCCGTGACGGCCTGGCCGGCGGACGAGGCGGTCGGAGTCGTGGACGCCGGTGCGAGGGCGGCGACCGCCTGCGGGGGTGTCGCCGCGAGCACTCCGAGGCACAGGGCCGCGAGGGCGAGGGCGAGTCGCGGCCGGTCGAGGAGTCGTGAAGGCATGGCGAGTCCTCTGCGTCGAAGGGGCGCGCAGGTGCACGCGCCTCGACGCTAGTGAGGAGTGCTCGCTCTCCCTCCACCCTCCAGGCGGGGTGATCTCCGGGACGAAAGCTCACGACCGGGCTCGGCGGGGCCGGGTCCAGGGTGCTGGCAGAGGGGCGGCCGCCGTCGCCTCCGATCGCCCGTTCGAAGGAGAACACCGTGCACCGTCGTCTCACGGCCACGCTCGCCGCGATCGCCCTCGCCCTCGGAGGGGCCGTCGCCGTCGCGACCCCCGCCTCCGCCGGGCAGCTCGTCTACCAGAACGGCGGCCCGGGCAACTGCTACGAGGTCCGCTCGCAGCGCGACTCCCTGGGTCGCGCGCAGGTCAAGGTGTGGTGGCACTGCGACCAGGCGAGCAACGTCAAGGTCATCTGGAAGAACGGCCCGGACAGCGGCTGCAACACGATGAGCGTCGTCAACCGCAAGTTCAGCGACAGCTCGGGCGTCGCGTCCCGCTTCGACCGTCTCGTCTCCTGCTGACCCGGTCGGGCTGCCGCTGATCCCTTCCGCGAGACGCCACCTCGGTACGCGGCACGCCGCACGGGGCGTACCCGAGCGGCCTCTCGCGGGAGGGAGACGGCGGCGGCTGCGCTCAGTGCTCGGCGCGCCCCGAGTCCTCGATGAGGCGCACCTTCACGTTCACGGCGAGCGGCCCCGAGACCGACGGGTCGGCGGCGAGCAGCGCGTGCATCCGCTCGCCCACCAGGCGGAGCGTCTCGGGGGCCGGCAGTGCGGCGGACGCGGCGATGTGCGCGCTCACCGTGGTGAACCCCTCCGACCGGTCGATGTCGACCAGCACGTCGGGCTGCCGCAGGTCCAGCTTCACGGCGAGCGCGTCGGCCGCGGCCTCGACGATCGGCTGGGCGGGGTAGACCCCCGCGACGCCCTCGATGTCGCGGATCTCGGCGGTCAGCCGCTGCGAGAGCTCGGTGTCGTCGGTCATTCCCGCTCCTCCCGGTGGGGGTACACGTCGTCGACGGTCACGTCGATCGCGCCGACGGTCAGCTCGGTGTGGCGCTCGAGGGCGTAGCGGATGCGCTCGCGCAGGCGGTCGGCGGCCACGGCGACCGGCAGGCCGAACTCGAGGGCGCAGGTCACGTCGATCCGCACCACGGCGCCGGGAGCCGAGACGTCGCCGTCGAGGGTGCAGCGGCCCATGATGACGCCGCCCATCGTGTCGCCGGCGCGGCGGATCATCCCGCGCACGGCCGCCTCCGTGAGCGCCAGGCGGAGGGTCGGGTCGGGGTGGCGGACGGGAATGTCGCGGCCCGAGCGCACCTCGGAGCGGATCGCGTCGAGCAGGCCGGCGATCCAGACCTCGTCGCGGTCGGGCTCGCGGTCGGCCTCCTGGCGCAGCGCCCGTGCCGAGAGCTCGGTGAGGCGGGTGAGGTTCGCGAGAGCGAGCCGGCACGCGGCGGAGTTCTCGATCGAGGGGTCGCGCGGCTCGCGGCCGCGGTCGAGGTACTCGCCCAGCTCCTCGAGCGTGTGGCCGTCGAGGTCGTCCTCGGGCACGGCGGCGTCGTCGGTCATCGCCATGCCTCCAATTCGTGGAGCAGGAATCGACGGGCCCGGGCGAGGAGGCCGCGGACCGTCGAGACGGGGAGTTCGAGAGCGTCGGCGATCTCCTGGTAGCTGTAGCCGGCGGTCTCGCGGAGTAGCCAACAGCGTCGCTGATCAGCAGGCAATCGGTCCAGCGCTTCCCAGACCGCGTCCAGCTGGAGTCGCGCCTCCACGATGCGCTCGGGGGAGTGCTCGGGCGGCGCGGGCGGATCCCAGTCGTCGATGTCGTCGTGGCGGCGGCGGACGCGGATCCGGTCGATCGCCTTGTGGGTGACGATGCGCATCAGCCAGTTGCGGATGTGCGCCGGGCTGTCGAGATCGGCCAGACGCCGCCAGCCGGTGAGGAACGCCTCCTGCACCACGTCCTCGGACTCCGCCTCGGAGCCGAGGAGCTTCGCGGCGTAGACGCGCATGAGGGCGCCGTGGCGGCGGGCGAGCTGCTCGAACGCCTGCACGTCGCCGTCGACGGCGCGCGCGGCGAGGGTCGCGTCGGACGCGTTCAGGAGGGGGTCGTCGTCGATGAGCGCCTCCTCCGCGGTCCCGCGCGCGGTGTCCCCGCGCGCCGATGCCCTCAGTGTGGGGCGCCGTCCGGCATGACTACCAGCCTTGACAACGGGCCGCCGAATCCGCTGGCCGGATTGCGAGTGCCGCCGATGGGGGACGTCTCGAGACGGGATTCGTGACATTCCGGCTCCTCGACACGTCTTGATTCCGTACCCCTCGTGCGTCCCCCCGAGCGCACGGACCCCGAATCCGGAAGAAGTCCCCCATGCACTGCTCCCTCCGCCGCCGCCCCGGGCGGACGTCATGAGCGAGTCGACCTTCACCCTCGGCAGCCCGTTCGCGGGCGACGAGCGGGCCGACCGGCGCTACGAAGCCTCCGGCGACGATCCGTCCGCCGCGTCCGCCGTCTACTCCGAGGCGTACGGCGGAGGCGAGTTCCGCGTCGCTCCGTCGCAGCGCGGCTTCTCCTACCGCTACGCCGTCCGCGGCAGCGACCGGGTGACCCTGCGCACCTCCGACTGCTCCGGCGCCCTCACCGGCCAGGTCCCCCACCTGAAGGAGTACGTCGTCGGCTGGTTCCGCGCCGGCGGCGGACGCCTGAACCTGCCGCCGTTCACCCGGACCGGCGCGCTGTCGGCCCCGTTCCTGTTCCCTGCGGAGCGCCAGTTCGGGCTCGAGTTCGAGCCGCACCGGCAGAACCTCATCCACTTCGCCCCCGGGTTCCTCGAGGACGTCGCGACCGAGACGCACGCCGGCCCCCGCCAGCCCGTCTCCTTCGACCACGGGGCGGACGCCGACCCCGGGGTCCTCGCCCGCTGGCGCGCCGCGGTGACCGAGGCGAGCGCCGCGCTCGCGACGGCCGCGATCACTCCGCTCGTGCGCTTCACCGCCGAGCTCGACCTCGCCCGCGTGCTGCTGCTGCTGTTCCCGTGGCGCGCGTGGGACGTGCCGGCCGTGCTGCGGCGCCCGTCCGCCTCCCGCACCCGGGTGGCGCTCGACTTCCTCCAGCACCACGCCCACGAGCCGATCACCCCGGCCGACGCCGCCCGCGCGGCAGGCCTGCACACCCGCACGCTGCAGCAGGCGACGAAGCGGCACCTCGGGGTGTCGCCGTCGGTCTACCTGCGCGACGTGCGCCTGGACCGCGCCCACTCCGACCTGGTCGCCGGCGACCCCTGCTCGACCACCGTCGCCGCGGTCGCCCGCGAGTGGGGCTTCGGCAACCTCGGCCGCTTCGCGAGCGCGTACCAGGTGCGCTTCGACGAGAAGCCGAGCCACACGCTGCGCCGCTGACGCGCAGCCCCTGCGTGCCCGAGGGCCCGGACCGTCTCACGGCAGTGCCGGCCCTCGTCGTCTCCGGGTGCGTCCCGAGGGGCCGTTTCGGAGGATGCTTCATCGTGTCCTCCGACCGGTCTTCCGGACACGGACCTCGTGACACTCGGCGCCGGCTCAGCCCGGCTGATGCACGTGGATGTCGCTGCTCGACGTCACGCCGTTGAACTCGAGATACAGCTGCCCCTCGACGACCGACGCGGTCAGCGTGTTGCGGCGCTCGAGTACCGCGACCGCGGCATCCAGGAACCCCTGGTCGAAGCTCTGCACGGTGATCTGCTCGAGCTGGTGGACGCGCTTGCCGGACCACGCCGCGATCACCTTCTCCGGGTTGCGATGCGTGTAGACCGTCGTGCGGTCGGCCAGCTTGCTCCCGAAGTGCAGTCGCTCGGCGTCCGGCGCGCCCACCTCGATCCACGTGGTCAGCCTGCCGGTGAGATCGCGGACCAGCACCGCCGGCTCGGTCGCTGTCGACGAGATCCCCTCGCTGAAGGTGATCCCCTCCACGTATTCGAGGCAGTACGCGAGCACGCGCGTCATCATGTACGCGTCGGTCTCGGAGGGGTGCCGAGCGGCCCGCAACGTGATGTCCTCGTAGACACCGCGGTCCACATCAGCCAGCTGTATCGCGAAGTTGTACATCACTGCGCCGGCTGCCACGTGTGCGAGCTTATGTCCTCTCGCTCATCGAGGAGCGCGAGGCTTCTCCGGCGCCGGTGGGGGCATAGTGTCCGCGCGCCTCCACGCAGGAACGGCCCGGCAGGAGGCATTCACTCCGTCGAGAGCGTCTCACTCGCTGACTCGTAGCAGGGGGCCTGTCCGCGCATCCTCCGCACAGAACACTGACATAACTCCGATTATCGACAATCTTCTCTGCTGCCGGGGGAGGGTAGTGAGGTCATTGCACCTCGTCGTCGACGCGCTCCACGTGTTCGATGCACGGCGATGACCTCCGCAGGTTTCGCCAGATCGATGCGTCAGACAGGGCTGAGTGTCAGAAGTAAAATCGACGTTACTATGTATGTTTCTGAACCATGCGTGTACAGTTGCTGCTGAGGGGCTCCCCTTCCAACCCAGGAGCGCAGCATGAGCAGCAACGATTATCAGCCTTCCTCCTGGATGCGGAAGGCGTTCGGCGCGAGTAGCGCGGACGTCGCCGTAGCGCTTGCGCGCGCAGCGACGACCGCGCAGACCGACGGCCATGAGGCGAAGGCGGGAAGCAGGCTCTCGACAAACGAGCCCTACGGCGCGACGACATGGCTGGCGTTTGCACACGAGACGGCGACTGAGCTGGAGGCTGTTGGGGCCGAGGTCCTCCGTCCCGCCCGTTGCCGCTACCGGGTCGGGATCATTGAGGGCACGCTCGTGCTCGCGGTGAAGCTGCCGGCGAGCACCAAGGGCGTCGAGACGATGTCCATCGAGTCGGCCATTCGTCAGCGCATTCTGCGGCTCGCCTCCGTCAATGGGGATTCAACCCTCGATTTCGGCGACGACTACGAGTTCACCGACTCCGACGGTCACGTCGTCACCGATGCAGAGTTCGGAACCGCAGCCCGCACCGTTCTCGTGGTGATGGAGGGGGATGCGCGCAGCGGAGTCGAGCATCTCCACATCGGCGACGTCCGCGTGGACGGCACCGGCGCGGTGCTGTGGGTGCACCACGAGGAGCTGCCTACGACTGTGACCGCAACGTCCGACGCAGGTCTCGTCGCCCTCGAACTCGACCCGGCGACCGATTCCTTCGCCGCAGGCAGCGTCCCTCCGATGACACTCGGCCTGGTCGCAGACGAAGCCGACGAGACCGGTACCGAAGGGTCCGATGATGGGTTCTAAGCGCAACCTCGGCGCGGCTACTCGAACGGGTCTGAGCAACGACAAGATCGCCGAGGCGTTCGACGGCGATCGACTTCGGCAGGCCCGCCAGCTCGCGCTTCGCACCAAGCAAGACGTCGCCACCGCCATTGGCGTGTCCCCCGCCGCTGTCGGTCAGTACGAAGCGAACGCGATGGCGCCTCGACCAGACCTGATTGCCGCGCTCGCCTCAGAACTCGATGTGCTTCCCGAGTTCTTCGCCGCAGGGCGACCCCAGTCGAAGCTCGAGTCGGGCGACGCCTTCTTCCGCAGCCTCCGCTCAACCACGGCCCGCCAACGCGCCAAAGCGACTTCGTACACCGAGCAGGTGTGGGAGCTCGTTAATGCTATCGAGCGGCATGTCCGCCTGCCGCCACTCAACCTGCCAAGCTTCGACGGACTTAACCTTCCCCGACCGGAGGATCCGGTCAGCATGGCGCGGACGATGCGGCAGTTCTCTGGACTCGGTAGCAAGCCGGTGTCACACCTCGTACGGCTTCTCGAGAGCCACGGGATCGTGACCGTACTCGTGCCGATGGTCGAGCAGGAAGTCGCACGCATCGACGCATTCTCAACCCTCGCCTTCGAACGCCCGGTCATGGTTCTCTCCGTCGACAAGGCAGATGACGTGTTCCGTCATCGATTTACAGTTGCACACGAACTAGGACATCTCCTCATGCATGCCGACCACAGCGTCGGCGACCCAACCCTCGAACGAGAAGCAGACCGTTTCGCAGCCGAATTTCTGATGCCCACGAACGTGATCCGAGACGAGCTCCCGACCCGATTCGACCTACGCAAGCTCGCACTGCTTAGCGAGCGGTGGGGGGTGTCCGTTCAAGCGCTCGTCTATCGCAGCAAGGAGCTTGGCCTCATCTCGGACTCCGCCGCACGCCGCGCCTACATCAAGCTCCATGAGCTCGCCGAAATCCCCGCTGTCGCCGCACGTCCAGTCCGTCAGTACGCCGGCGAAGTGCCGGCCATGCTCACGCAAGCAATCGAGCTTGCCGGGAGCCAGAACGTCACCATCGCCACTATCGCGGCGGAACTCGCGTGGAAGCCAGCCCGTGTCCGGCGCCTCCTTGGTGAGGCTGATGCACGCCCGGCGCTCCGAATCGTGTGATGGCTGGGGGGGGGGGCTTCCGCCGTCCTCCCGTCGCGGTCGTCGCGCTTCCTGGCGTAGACGAACGCTCATCAGCACAGACCAACGCCCAGGTGCTCCTCGGTGCTGGATTTGTTTCACCCTGTGTGAAACAGTTGTCACATGTCAACTCCAGTAGCGCTAGCGGCACTCGCTGCGGTGTCTGCTGGCCAATGGGGCATGCTGACCACTGCTCAAGCGGCGGCGGTCAGCGTGAGCCGTGTGCAGCTCACGCGCCTCACCCAGCAGGGCCATCTGGAGCGGCTCGTGCACGGCGTCTACAGGGATGCAGGCAGCGCGTCCGGAGAGTTCGACGACGTCCGTGCCGCCTGGCTCAGCACGGACCCGAAGCGAACCGCGGCGGAGAGGGTCGCGTCACAGCAACCTGGAGCGGTTGTTGGAGGAAACACCGCAGCGTACCTGCACGGGTTCGGGGATCTGCAACCGGATCCCTACGAGTTCGCAACCCCCATCCGCCGACAGTCTAAGCGTCTCGACATTCGATACCGGCACCGCCCGCTGACTCCTGGCGACGTGACGGTGCGCGCGGGGCTGCCGACAACAACTATTGATCGCACAATCGCCGATCTCCTCAGTGACCATGAAGACGTCAGCCTTGTTGCTGCTGTCCTGGCCGATGCCGTTCGCCACTCCGCCGTCGATCTTGAGCGCCTCACAACGCTCCTCGAGCCCCTCGCTGCGCGTCACGGCTATCTAAAAAACGACGGCGCGGGCCTGCTTCAGCGCCTCCTTGAGGCGGGTGGCGTCGACACTGCCGCTCAACTCCGTCGCCTGAACCAGAGTGAAGCTTGGCGGGAAAGCGTGGGCGCCAGTGCGGGGAATGCTCTCGTCGCCGCGATTTCTGCTCAGGTTGCCGAAACGCTGTCCCACAATCTTCTGAACGTTCGAACACAACTGGCGGAAGTTCTGCGCTCCGTCGAACTGAATAGAATCGGCGTCGACGCCCTCAATTTCACGCCCGCTGATTTCCTCAAGGATCTGCACCCAACCCTAGAACTGCAACGGACGGTACAAGATGCGCTCAGCACCATCGACTTCAGCGCCTCCGTCCGAGAAGCACTACGGAACTTCACTCCGCCCGTTATCACGTTCAGTAACCCTCTACTAACCACCACCTCCCTGGCACAGCTTCAGCAGACCGTCTCAACGCTCCGACAAGTTGAGGCGACTAATAGGAAGGACCCCTCCCCCGATGAGCGAACCAGCTGAGGGTTACCGTGACGGAACAGCTGCCGGCGCGGCCATCAAAGCCGCTGCTCAACGCTCCGCTCAAGGGCAATCACCGTCGACGGACGCGCTAATCCGGCAGACCACTTTCGACCGGTTCCTTTGCCGAGTTTTCGCCTCCGACGACGGCGCCTTCGTCCTTAAAGGCGGTACCGGCATGCTCGCCCGCATGCCGCGAAGCCGAGCCACCCGGGACATTGACCTCTCCGCCACCGACTACGAACTGGACACCGCCGTGGCCGAGCTCATCGAGCGCACCTCCCTCGACCTCGGTGACCACTTCCGCTTCATTTTCGCTACGCGCACTGACCAGATCGAGGGAGACAACCAGCCCTACACCAGCGGATGCCGGCTCACCTTCGACGCCTACCTTGGCGTCACCTCACGTGGGATCGTTGGCATCGACCTCGCTGTCGGCTACCACCCCACTGCACCACCAGAACGAGTCACACCATCAAACCGCCTGACACAGTTGCGCTTCATCGGCCACGATTACTTGCTCTACCCGCTCGCAGACCAGGTCAGCGACAAAGTGTGCGCCACTCTCCAGCTATATGGAGACCGACAGCGCCCATCATCCCGCGAGAAAGACCTCGTTGACCTCGCTCTGATCGCCTTATTTCAGACCCTCGACGCAGCGCAATTGCGGATCGCGCTCGTAACCGAATTTGGACGCCGCGGTCTCGGACCGGTCAACGCGTTCATTGTCCCATCGCAGTGGGGTGCTACGTACGGCCGCCTGGCCAACGCCACGGCACTTTCTACAATTGCGGCCACTATCGCCGAAGCTATCGCCATAACCAGTCGTTTGCTCGACCCGATACTTGACGGAACTGTGACTTCCGGTAATTGGAATCCGACCCAGCAGGCCTGGGAATGACCGCGCGTCGGTGGTGACCTGCTGCGAGACGCTGAGGTGGCTCCAGCGGGTCGCCCAGACAACAGGTACGGGGAGCGCCGCCTTGTGCTCCCCATACCAAGGACCAAGTCGACAGGCTCTGTCGCGTCCTCGATGCCGCTCAGATTCCGTACTGGCGTGACCGCAAAGACCTCGCGCCCGGTGATGCGTGGAGGCAGAGGATCCGCGATGCCGTCCGGTCCGGCTTTGTCACCTTCCTCGCCTGCTTCTCTGACGCATCCCGTGCGCGAGAGACGTCGTACTTGAACGAACAGCTCACGCTCGCCGTCGAAGAGTTCCGGCTCCGCCCACCGGGTGCCACCTGTCTAATCCCTGTTCGCTTCGACGGCGGTAAGGTCGCCTTCGCCCCGAGGCCGAGGCTGTGCAGCGTCGGCGACTCCCAGAGGAGGATCAGCGCGCTCAGGTTCGCGAGCAGCTGCGACCGGTACGGGAAGTCACCCGGCGCCGGGGTCGGCGTCTCCTCGCCCGCGCGCTCCGCATCCATCCCGAGAGCGTAGCGCCGCCCTCCCCGCGCCTCCGCCGCCGGGATGCGGGTCGAGGCGGGTGCCGGGCGCGGCGCGGAACGACGGACGGCCGACGCGCGGGCGACCGGAGCGCTCTGGAACACTCGAGCGAGGGGCGGGGGCTCCGGAGCGGGGGAGCCGTGGCGTCACGCTTCGTCGAGCTCGACGGTCTGCGCGGCCTCGCCGCCCTCGGCGTGGTCGTCTACCACTTCACCACCGCGTTCTCGCTCGATCATCCGGATGCACCGCCGGGATCCGTCGCGCTCCCGTTCGGCGAGTTCGGCGTCCAGCTCTTCTTCGTCATCAGCGGCTTCGTGATCCTGATGTCCGCGGGCCGCGCGCGGCGGCCGTCGGACTTCGCGATCTCCCGCGTCAGCCGCCTCTACCCGGCCTACTGGATCGCGGTGGTCGTCTCGATCGTCGTCGGCGCTCTCGCCCGCGTCCCCGGCACCGACTTCACGCCGCTGGAGCTGCTGCTCAACTTCACGATGGTGCAACGGCTGCTGCTGGTGCCCAACGTGAACGGCGCCTTCTGGACGCTGGCCGTCGAGATGCAGTTCTACCTGCTGGTGCTGCTCGTGCTCGTCCTCACGAAGTGCCGGTTCACGGATCGGCTGGTCCGCGTGCTGGTGGTCGTCTGGCTCGGCGTCGCCGCGACCGCCTCCGTCGCCGCCCACCTCGTCTCGGGAGGCGTCGACGTCGTCTCGGCGCCGGTCGCCGTCCGGGTCCTGGCGAACCTGACGCTGGCCGAGTACGGACCGCTCTTCTGCGTCGGGATGCTGCTGTTCCTCTCGCGACGCCAGGGGCGCTTCGAGCTCCTCGCCGTGCCGGCGGCTCTGATCGCGGCCCTGAACGCCCAGCTCCTCCACGGCGGGCCGGACGGAGCAGTCGTCCTCGGCGTCTGCGCGGCCGTCGCGGTCGTCGCGATGCGGCGCCGGACCGCCGTGCTGCGATGGGCGCCGCTGCTCTGGCTCGGGCGGATCAGCTACTCGCTCTACATCCTCCATCTGGTCGTGGGCAGCGCGATCGTCAGCGCGCTCTGGCCGCTGATCGGCCGCGACGGAGCAGGACTCGTCGCCTTCGTCGTCGTCCTCCTGCTGTCCTGGGGCCTCAACGCGGTCGCCGAGGAGCGGTGGAGCCCCGCCTGGCGCCGCGCCCTCACCCGTCGGCGCGACCGCCGGCTCCCGGCGGGGACGGCGACCGCGGCCTGACGCGGCTGTGCACTCCGCTGGCCGCTCAGCGAGTGCGCCGAAGGAGCCTGTGGACGCCGGTGGCCGCGAAACGCATCTCCGCTCGACGTTCCCTGCACCTTGGCTGAGCCACCGGGACGTCCGGACCCCGGGCCACGTCTTCATCATGTGCCACGGATCGTGAGCACCGCGGCCCCGGCCACGACCTCTGACCATCTGGAGAAGATCATGACCAACGTCACCCCCACCAGCCTCGCCAACGCCTCCTCGGCCAAGCACGGCACCGCCACCTCGGCCGGCAAGAACACGATCGCCGACGGCGTCGTCGAGAAGGTCGCCGGCATCGCGGCCCGCGAGGTCCCCGGCGTGCACGACCTGGGCAACGGCGCCGCCCGCGCCATCGGCGCCATCCGCAACGCGATCAACGCGCAGGACCGCGGCCAGGGCATCTCCGTCGAGGTCGGCGAGAAGCAGGTCGCCGCCGACATCACCGTCGTCGCCGAGTACCCCGTCGCGCTGCAGAAGCTCGCCGACAGCATCCGCTCCGCCGTCTCCGAGGCCATCTCCTCAGTCGTCGGCATGGAGGTCGCCGAGGTGAACGTCACCATCTCCGACGTCTTCATCCCCTCGGACGACAAGGACGACGAGACCGAGAGCCGCGTCAAGTGACTCCGTCCCACATCGGCCTGGTCCTCGGCGCGGTCCTCGCGCTGACCGCTCTCGTCTTCGGATTCTGGGCGCTTCTCTGGGTCGCCCTCGCCATGGCGATCGGCTACGGCGTCGGGCGGGTCGTCGAGGGCAAGCTCGACCTTCGCTCCCTCGGCGACACCCTCCGCGGGCGGCGGTCCTCGTGACCGCGGCGGTGATGGCCGACGAGGCCAGCCACGGCCGCACGACGATCAGCTCGCGCGCCGTGCGCCGAGTCGTGTCGGCCGTCACCGCGGAGGCGCTCGACGTGAACTCGTCCGACGTCTCCGTCGAGCTCGACGACGAGGGAGGACGCCTCCACGTCGTCGCGCGCGCTCCTATCCACGTCACGCCCCTGGGCGAGACGGGCCGTCGCTCCTCCGGGACGCTGCTGGACCGACTCAGCCGGGCGCAGACGACCATCCGCTCGCGCTGCCTCGAACTGACGGGCTCCACGATCGGCCGGGTCGACCTCCGGATCACCGGTGCCGACCTCCGAGAACGAAGGAGGGTGTCGTGACGACTCCCACCACTGCCGGCCGGGCGCTCTACCCGCGCCTGGTGCGGCGCGAGACGCACTCGTCCCGCTCCGGATCGGCGATCGTCCTCGCCGTGCTGCTCATCCTCCTGTTCGCGTGGCTGGGCACGGAGGCGGTCCTCGCCGTCCTCGGGCAGCCCGCGCTGCTCGTGGCCCCGCAGGACGGAGCGTCCTCGCTGCTCAACGCGGCCGCAGCGCCCATCGCGCTGACCGCCGCCGCCGGCGCCGTGCTCGCGCTGATCGGGCTCGTCCTGATCGTCGTGTCGCTCAAGCCCGGCCGTCGCGGCCGTCGTGCCGTCAGCACCGACCGCACCGCGGCGATCGTCGACGACCGCGTCATCGCGCAGGCCGTCGCCCGCACCGCCGGCTACGCCGGTGACGTCGACCCCGACAACGTGTCGGTGTCGGTCGGATCCCGCGTCGTCGACGTGACGGTCTCCCGCACCTCCGGCCGCAGCATCGACGTCACGCCGATCCGCGAGGCCGTCGACGCCGAGCTCGCCACGTTCGACTGCACCCCGCGCCTGCGCTCCAAGGTGCGCCTGTCCGAGAAGGGAACGGTCCGCTGATGACCACCACGAACCGATTCCTCAACCGGCTGCTCCTGTTCGTCGTGGGCCTCGTCCTCCTCCTCGCCGGCGGCGCCGTCGCGGTGGGGTCGCTGCTCCCGCAGGTGCAGGAGAACGTGTCCACCGCCGCGCAGGACGCGGCCGACCCCACGAGCCAGGCCCTCTCGGGCGGCACCCCGTGGATCCTCTGGGTCATCGCGGTCGTCGCGCTCGTCCTCATCCTGCTGCTGGTGCGCTTCATCGTGCGCCAGGGCCGCGGCCGCACCGCCACGCTGCTGCGCGTCGGCTCGGGAGAGGGAGCGGGGACGCCCACGGGCGGCTCCGTCACCATCGACGCGAAGGTCGCCGAGCAGGTCCTCGAGGAGGCCCTGTCGCAGGAGCCGTCCATCGTCGCGGTCGACGTGACCGCGTTCGAGATCAAGCACCAGAAGGTGCTGCGCGTCACCGCGCACACCCGCCGCGGCGCCTCGCCCGCCCGCACCCGGCAGACGGTCGACCAGGCCGTCCGCCAGTGGGACGCCCTCCTCGGCGAGGAGACGCCCGTCGTCATCCAGATCGTCAGTGGTCTGCGGACGAAGATGAGCGGCACCGCCCGCGTGCAGTAGCCGCCGGCACCACCGTCCGGCCCTCCCGATCGGGAGGGCCGGAGAGCCCCGCTCAGGCGGGATGGAAGTCTTTCTGAAGGAGCACCCCATGTCCGATCCGATGGAGCCCGGCACCGTCGAGCGCATCCGAACCGATGAGCAGCCGACCCCGAACGAGCAGAGCCGGCGCGAGTCCGCCCGCCGCGACGGGAAGCCGTCCGAGCCCGAGTCGACCGAGAGCCGGGTCGCGACCGCCGCCGGCGAGAGCGCCCAGCGCGTGTCCGGCGTCCACCACCTCGGTGGAGCCGTCGCCCGCGGCCTCGACCGCGCCTCCCGCCGCGTGCTGGGCACCAGCACCGTCCCTGGAGTCACGGTCTCGAAGGCCGACGGCGTCACCACCGTCGACATCGACCTCGTCGTCGAGTACCCCCACCCCGTCCGCGAGGTCCTGGACGCCGTGCGCGATCAGGTGCAGCGCGTGGCGGAGCCGGTCGCCGGCGGCCACGTCGTCGTCAACGTCGAGGCGACCGACGTCCACGGCCCGTTCGACCCGATCGAGAAGCCGGAGGAGGACAAGGAGCCGCTCGTCGACACCGCCAAGCGCGCCGCGTCCGACGCCCGCGACTCCGCCAAGGAGGCCGCCGGGAACGCCCGCGACGCCGTCTCCGGTGCCGTCGACTCCGCCCGCGGACGCCTGGCGGACGCCGCCGACGACGCCGCGGACGCGATGGACCGCGCGGCCGACGAGCGCGACGAGCGCGCAGCCGCCCAGAAGACGGCCGACGACGAGCGCGCCGCCGAGCGCGACGAGGACGACCCCCGCGTCGAGACGCACGCGGCCCCGGCCGTCGTCGAGACCGCGGAGTTCGTGGTCCGCGTCCAGGTCGAGCCGGTGGACGACGACGGCGACCCCCGCACCGCGACCGTCGAGGTCGCTCCGGCGGAGGAGTCCGAGCACGTCGAGCGCGACGAGGCCGCGGCCGATCGCGACGCCGCTTCCGACGACGCCCACCGCTCCGAGGACGACCGCGCGTCGTCCGCCGCCGGTCGGGAGTAGTCCCGTGCGCACCCGCTCGTACGGTGCGCGACGCAAGCCGCGTGCGGCCTGGATCGCGCTCGGCACGGGCGTCGTGCTCTCGTTCGTGGTCGTCGTCGCCGTGCTGCTGCCCGTCCTCGGGCTGATCGGCGCGGCCGACGGCACCACGGCCGGGGCGCTCGACGTCCCGGTCGGCGCGATCGTCCTCTCGATCGCCCTCAGCTACGCGGTCGGCCTGGCCTGCCTCGCCGTCGCGTTCCTCTCCCGCAACGCGGCCCTCGCCTGGGTCGCCGCAGTGGCCGCCGTCATCGCGACGCTCATCGGCTCGATCTGGCCGCTCGTCGCGACCGGATTCGCCAGCGTCGACCAGGCGAAGGACGTCATCCCCTTCATCCAGGACCTGATCGCCCGGGTCCGGGGGTAGCGTCGGGGCGATGAGCTCCGACTACCTCCGCGCCTACGACGACCAGCTCCGCTCCGACGCCGAGACCCCGAGCGCCGTCTCCGTGACGCGCGAGGGGCCTCTGCGTCTGGTGACCTTCGCCGGCGGACGCGGCTTCGTCACCTACCGCGACCTCGCCGGCGCCTCCTCCGCGGAGATCGCCCGCCTGGTCGCCGCGGCCTGCGCGCACTTCGACGCCGATCCCGGCATCACCCGCGTCGAGTGGAAGACCCGCGGCCACGACGAGGCCCCCGGCCTGCACGACGCGCTCGTCGCGAACGGCTTCGCGCCGGACGAGGCCGAGTCGATCATGATCGGCCCGGTCGAGGCGCTGCTCTCGGACCGGCCGGTCCCGGAGGGGGTCGTGCTGCGGCGGGTCGTCGACGAGCCGGACGTCCGCGCGTTCAGCGCCATGATCGACGCCGCCTTCGAGGAGGAGATCGACGTGTCGATCGCCGACTCGCTCGTCGCCCGCCTGGCGCGCGGCGACGGCATGGAGCTGTGGGTCGCCGAGGTCGACGGGCGGATGGCGTCCGGCGGCCGGCTCGAGCCCGTCCCGGGCACCGCCTTCGCCGGCATCTGGGGCGGAGCGACGCTGCCGGAGTACCGCGGACGCGGGCTCTACGGCCTGGTCACGGCCGCCCGCGCCGCCTCCGCTCGAGCCCTCGGGAAGACCCTCGTGCACAGCGACTCGACCGAGTACTCGCGGCCCATCCTGGAGCGCGCGGGCCTCGTCCGGGTGTCGACGACGACTCCGTACCGTCGACGTCGTCCGTAGTCCGCGCTCCGTGGGTTCGCGGGGATCCCGAGACGCGCAATGTTCGCGCTACTCGATCAGCACGGCGGAGACCCTTGCTGGTCGAGCAGCCGCGCAACGGCGTCTCGAGACCCGCCCGTCCGAGCGTGGGGGATCTCGAGACGAGCGCTACGCGATCGGCGTGGAGGCCTGGTGAGACCCGCCCGATCGTACGCGCGCTGCTCCGATCAGCTCGGGGACGTGATCTCGAGCGCGATGTTGTCGGGGTCGCGGAACTCGAGGAGGCTCATGCCGCCGGCGTCCTTGATCGGCTCGTGGGCGATACCGAGGTCGTCGAGCACGGCCGCGGCGGCCTTCAGCGCGTCGAGGTCGGGGACGGTGAAGCTGACGTGGTCGAGTCCGACCCGGTCCTCGTCGAAGCGGTCGTCGCCGGGCGCGACGGGGCGCAGGCCGAGCAGTCCGCCCGGGAACTGGTAGATCACCCCGCCGAACACGAACGCCAGCTGCTCCTTCTCCTCCGGCGACGCGTCGGCCGGCGGCGCCTCGAAGGCGACGTCGAAGCCGAAGACGGAGTCGTAGAAGGGGCGCGAGACGGCGATGTCGCGGACGGTGAGTCGGACGTGGTTGTAGTCGACAGCGGGGATCGGCACAGGGGTTCCTCTCGGCGGGACGGGCGGAGTGCCCGTCTCCAGTGGTTCGGAGGCGGCGGGCCGCCGGTTCGGGGCTGGCGCCGCCTCCGAGGATCGGGTAGCGCGTCAGTCCAGCTCGGTCGGGCGCGCCGGCTCGGCCAGCAGGGCGCGCGCCGCCATCCCGATCACCGCGCTGTAGGTGGGGTAGGCGAAGCGGACGTTCGCGAGGGTCGCGAGGTCGACTCCGGCCGCCATCGCCGTGGTCACCGACTGCACGACCTCGATCGCGTTCTCGCCGACCGCGTGCGCGCCGAGCAGCAGCTCGCGGCGCCGGTCGGCGATCAGCGTGAGGAACCCGTTCTCGCGGTCGTCGATGACGGCGCGGTCCACATTGGAGAACGGCACCGAGGCGACGACGCACTGCGGGTCGCGCTCGCGGGCCTGCTCCTGCGTGAAGCCGACGCCCGCGTAGTCCGGGTCCGTGAATCCGCCCGCGGGCAGGAGGAACTGAGGCGTGCGCCGGTTCGCGCCGAGCACCGCGTTCTCGGCGGCGGCCTCCGCCTCGAACTGCGCCGCCTGCACGAGCATGTCGCGCCCGTTCGCGTCGCCGACCGCGAAGATGTGCGGCACCACCGTGCGGAAGTACTGATCGGCGGGGATCGCCGAGCGGACGACCTCGATGCCCGCGTTCTCGAGTCCGAGGTCCTCGACGTCGGCGGGCCAGCCGGTGGCCATGATCACCACGTCGACCTCGACCGTCCGGTCCTCGCCGCCCTCGCGCCACGCGATCGCGAGCGAGCCGTCGTCCTGCCGCTCGATGCCCGACACCGTCTCGATCCCGGTGCGGACGCGGACGCCCTGGCGCTCGAAGGCGGCGCCGACGTGCTCGGAGATGCTGGAGTCGGAGGTCATCAGGATCCGCGGGGCGACGTCGAGGAGCGTCACCTCCGAGCCGAAGGCGTTGAAGACGGTGACGAGCTGGGCGCCCGTGTTGCCGCCGCCGATCACGGCGACGCGGCGCGGCAGCTCGGTCAGCCCGAGCACGTCCTCCGGCACGGTCGCGAGCTCGGCGCCCGGGATCGGCAGCCGCCGCGAGTGCCCGCCGACGCAGACCATGATCGAGCGCGCGCGGATCCGCCGCCCGCTGTCGAGCACGAGGGTGCTCTCGTCGACGAAGCGGGCGCGGCCCTCGTGGATCAGGTCGACCCCCGCCTCCTCGAACCGCTGCGCCTCGCGCTTGATCGAGCGCACCAGGTCGACGCGCTCGTGCACGTGGCGCACGGTCGCGGCCCAGTCGAGGACGGGAGTGCCGATCTCGATCCCGTAGTCGCCGGCGGAGCGGGTCTCGCGCATCATCCGCGCCGTCTTCGCGAGGACGCGGGTGGGCACGCAGCCGGTGTTGACGCAGGTGCCGCCGACGCGCGCGGCCTCGAGCACGACGACGCGCGCTCCCAGCTCAGCGGCGCGGAGGGCGGCGGCCGTCCCCGCGGGTCCTGCGCCGATGACGGCGACGTCGTACTCGGCCTGCTCGGGAGTGCTGTCGGGCACGGGGACCTCCGGTTCTGGGTGTGCTCCGATCCTGCCGCTCCGCGCCCCGCTGCACCCGGCCTTGACAGCCCGCCCGCGGACCGGCGTCGCGGGCGTCCCGACGCTGAACATCGGCCGAGGACGGTTGCCCGGCGGGCGCCCGGCACGGTGGGATGACCGGGTGGGCTGCGGCGGGGGACTCGAGCGGAAGGCGCTCCGATGAGCGCCCGCACCTTCGGGGTGGAGGAGGAGTACCTCCTCGTCGACGCCGGCACGTTCCTCCCGACGCCCGCGGCGCCGCTGCTGCTCGGCTCCGTCCGCGGCTCCGCGGCGGTCGCCCTGGCCGCCGAGCTCAAGGCGGAGCAGATCGAGGCGGTCGGCTCGCCCGCCCGCACGCACGACGCGCTGCTGGCCGGACTGCGCGAGGGTCGCCGCCTGGCCGACGACTCCGCCCGCGAGGTCGGCGCCCGCGCCGTCGCGGTCGCGACCAGCCCCGCCGCGTTCGAGCCGCACCTCTCGGCCGACGAGCGCTACGACCGGATGGCCGAGCGCTTCGGCCTCGTCGCCCGCGAGCAGTTCACCTGCGGCCTGCACGTCCATGCCGGGATCGGGTCGCCGGAGGAGGGGATCGCGGTCCTCGACCGGCTGCGCGGCTGGCTGCCCGCCCTCCTCGCCCTGAGCACCAACTCCCCGCTGAGCGCCGGCGTCGACACCGGCTTCGCCAGCTGGCGCTACCAGTCCTGGGGGCGCTGGCCCACCGCCGGCCCGGTCGGGATCTGGGGCGACCTCGAGCAGTACCGGAGCGTCGTCGCCTCCCTCACCTCCTGCGGCGTGCTGCTGGACGAGGGCATGCTCTACTTCGACGCCCGTCTCTCCCGTGCGCACCCGACCGTCGAGGTGCGCATCGCCGACGTCCCGTTGCACGCCGAGGACTCGGCGCTGATCGCCGTCCTGATCCGGGCGCTCGCCGAGACGGCCGTGCGCGACGCGGGCGCCGGTGTCCCGCCCGTGCCGCTGCCGACTCCGGTGATCGCCGTCTCCTCCTGGCTGGCGAGCCGCCACGGCACGACCGGCGACCTGATCGATCCGGTCGACGGCTGCCCGGCCCCCGCCTCCGCGGTACTGGCGCGCCTGCTCGACCACGCGGGTCGGGCGCTGGCGGAGTCGGGCGACGAGGAGGTCGCGGCGTGCGGCGTCGAGCGGGTCCTGGCGCGGGGCACGGGCGCCGAGCGGCAGCGCGCGGTGTGGGAGCGGACGGCGTCCGCGGCCGAGGTGATCGCGGACGCGGCGGAGGCGACGCGCGCCTAGCGGCTCGCTGGTCGCGGCCTCGGCGGTTCAGGGCTCGCTGGTCGCGGGGTCCGGTGACCCGGACTCCACCGTTCCGGACTCCACCGTTCCGGGGTCCGCCGCCTCGGGCTGCGGCGACTCCGGCACCAGCTGGTAGCCGCCCTCGATCGTCCCGTCCGGGCGGAGCAGGATCTGCGTGTACACCGGGGCGCCGCTGCGGAGCGTCGTGCCGCTGACCCGGAGCGGCTCCCCGGCGAAGAACGCCTCCGAGCCGGTGCAGCCGGCGAAGAAGGACGCGTCCGGGCGCTGCACGGCGAGGCACACCGTGGTGCCGTTCGGCTCGGTGATCAGCAGACGGTCGTTCTCGGCGGTGTCGAACCCGGAGCCGTAGACGACGGCCTCTCCGGCGAGCAGGGCGAGGCCCGGCGGGACGTCGGTGGTCGGCTCCCAGCCCTCGACGAGCGCGGCGAAGCGGTCGGCGGGATCCGCGGAGGCGGTCGGCGGGGCGACGGGGTCCGCGGGCGGAGGGAGGAGGAGCGCGGTGGGGACGATCGCGCCGACCGCGGCTCCGCCGACGATCGCGGCGGCGAGCACGAGGCGGCGGCGGCGCGGGTGCGGCGTCCGCGGGGCCGGCCCGTCGGGGTGCTCGGCGGGCGACTCCGCAGTCTCGGAGCCGACGGTCGCCGACAGCGGGAGTGCGGCCGCCGGCAGGGGGGCACGCGAGTCGGTCGCCGTCCCGGGATGCGCCGCGCCCGGCTGCGCTCCGGACGGCGCGGCGCCGGTCTGAGCGCCGGACCGCGTCACTCCGGGAGGCGCGTCCTCCGCCTCCAATTCGCCGAGCCGTCGCAGCGCCTCGCGCCGCTCGTCCCGGTCGGCGCCGTCGTCGCGGGGTCGGGCCGACAGGATCCGCTCGAGATCCCTGCGCTCGTCGTCCTCGGCCTGCACTCCGTCAGTATGGCGGCGCCGGACACGGGAACGGCCCGCGACCCCCGGGACTCCGCCTTCTCAGCGGTGTCCCGGTGGCCGCGGGCCGTTCCGGTGCGGGCGTCAGCCCGACGGGTTCTCGACCGGGTCGCCCTCGGGGTCGGTGGCAGTCTCGGGGTCGACGTGCTCGGGGTCGGTGGTCTGCGGGTCCTCGGGAGTGTTCTTCTCGGTCATCGGATCCTCCTTGTCGCTGGATGCGGAACGTGCGGACAGGTTCCACGCTACGGCGGGAGCTCCGTGGAGCGCGCCCGGTTGACTCCGCCGCCCGGTGTCCGGAACCGAGGTCAGGAGCGGCGGACCCGCCCGAGCGGCCCGGCCCGCTGCTTCCGGCCGCGGCTCCGGACGCCGCTCGCCTCAGCCGGCCCCTTCACCCGTGGCAGCCGCGGGCCTCCACCGCAAGGCCTGGCAGCGCTCTGTCGCGATTCGTACGCTGAACCCATCGAGCCGAGGAGCAGCAGCGCCACATGATCCGCACCACCGTCACCGTCGAGGGCAAGACCTACGGGCTGTCCCAGGGGACCGACGTCGCCGAGCTGAAGCGGTCGGCGACCGAGGCGACGCAGGCCGGAGGAGGCCTCGTCGACTTCGTGATCGTGGGCAACCGCCAGGTCAGCGTCCTGATCTCGACAGGTGTTCCGGTGATCTTCGAGGAGCTCGAGGTGCCGGACGACGACCGCGACACCGGTGACGTCCACCAGCCGTGGGACGACATCGACTACCTCGACTGACCCCGTCCTCCCGGTCGCGCCGAGTCGCGGCCGGGTCCCAGACGCCTGAGGGGCGCCGCCGGCTGGACCCGGCGTCTCTCGGGCACCTCGTGCCGCGCTACTCCGCGGACTCGCTCTCGGCCAGCTCGCCCTCGACCAGCGTGCGGGCGGCCGAGGCGAGGGCCGAGCGGATGCGCTCCGCCGGCTCCTGCAGCATCGCCGCGATCGCGTCGACGTCGTGGCCGCCGGTGTGCCGGAGCAGCCAGGCCTGGCGCTCGAGCGTCGGCAGGGCGTGCAGGCGGCGGTGGAAGCCCGAGCGCAGCAGGTCGTCCTCGCGGATCGCCGGCGGGGCCTGCTCGGCGCGCTCCATCACGGAGCCGCCGCGCTGCACGCTCGCGCGCCCGACCTCGGAGCGCATCAGATCGAGGGCGCCCGTGTCGTCGAGTCCCTGCGGCCGTCCGCTGCGGACGGTGACCGCGGCGTGGCGGAGGGCGGCGTTCGCCGCGGAGTCCGACAGCGTGAGTCGGTAGGCGTACGCGTAGAGGCCGAGGGCGCGGTTCTCGAGGGCGCGGCCGGCGAGCAGCTCGCCCTGCTGCTGCGACTGCGTCATGCCGACGGCGGCGACGGGTCTGTCGTAGGTGGTCACGGTGACTCCTCGGCTCCGCGCGCTCCCGGTCGGAAACGCGTCGGAGGCGATGCTAGGGAGTCGAGAACGATCGTTCTACCCTTGACATTTCAGAATCTTTTTCGATGCATGCGCATGGAAGCGCTTTCCCGACAACCGTCCTGGAAAGTGGAAGCGCTCTCACTCCCGCGCCGAGAGGATGCAGAACTCGTTGCCCTCCGGGTCGGCGAGCACGACCCAGGACTGCTCGCCCTGCCCGACGTCGGACCGCGTCGCCCCCAGGCCGACCAGCCGCGCGACCTCCGCCTCCTGGTCGTCCGGCACGAAATCCAGGTGCAGGCGGTTCTTCACGGTCTTGCGCTCGGGTACGTCGAGGAAGAGCAGGCTCGGCCCGCGGCCCGACGGGGCGAGCAGCTCGATGCCGTCCTCGTCCTCGTCGACGACGTCCCAGCCGAGCGCCTCCTGCCACCAGTGCCCGAGGGTCCGGAAGTCGGTGCAGTCGACGATGATCTCTTCGAGTCGGAGGGCCATGCACCGACGCTAATCGGCGCAGGGCGTGTCGGGGAAGTGCGTCCGGCGGGTCCGCGCGGCGCCGCGGCTCCGTCCGGCCGTGTCGTCCGCGGGGACGGGTGCCCGTGCCGCTTCGGCACGAACGCTGGCGGCCGGAGCGGCGGCGCGGCATCCTCGACGCGGGTGCCCCTGCGCCCGGGGACGAGGAGCAGCATGAGCACCGCACGCGAGCAGTGGGAGGCGCGCTACGCCGACTCCGATCGGATCTGGTCGGGCCGCCCGAACGCGACGCTGGTCGGGCTGGTCGGCTCGCTGCCGCCGGGCCGCGCCCTCGACCTCGGCGCCGGCGAGGGGGCGGATGCGCTGTGGCTGGCGTCGCTCGGCTGGCGCGTCACCGGGCTCGACCTCTCCGAGACGGCGCTGGGCCGGGCGCGCGCGGCCGCGGCCGAGCGGGGCGCCGACGTGGACTTCGTGCAGGCCGACCTCGCCGAGGACTGGCCGGTCGTGGGGGAGTTCGACCTGGTGACGGCGAGCTTCCTGCACTCGATGGCCGAGTTCCCGCGGATCGACGTGCTGCGGCGGGCGGCCTCCGTCGTCGCTCCCGGCGGCCGCCTCGCCGTCGTCTCGCACGCCGCGCCCCCGCCGTGGGCGAGCGGCGACGACCACCGCCACGGAGCGATGCACCTCGTCGGCCCCGAGGAGGAGCTCGCCGAGCTGGCCCTCGACCCCGCCGAATGGACAGCGGAGCTCGTCGAGACGCGGGAGCGCGCCGTGACCGCTCCCGACGGCACGGCCGCCGTGCTCGTGGACGGCGTGCTGCTCCTGCAGAGACGCGGCTGAGCAGGCGCCGCTCGAGGACCGCGGCCGGGCTAGCGTGGTCCGCGACCCCGACCCCGCAGGAGGCGCCGATGCCGTTCGATCCGTACCTCGCCGCTCGGCTGCCCCTCCTGGCCGGCCTCGCGTATCCGCTCGACGCCGAGCAGGCCGCCCGCATGGCCGCGTTCGAGGAGGATCCGGGGCCCTGGTCGCCGCCCGAGGGGATCGACGTCGTCACGGAGACGGCGTCCGGCCCGCACGGACCGGTCCCGCTGCGCGTGTACTCGCCCGCCGCGCCCGAACGCGCTCTGCTCTGGGTGCACGGAGGAGGATTCGCCGCCGGGAGCGTCGACATGCGCGAGTCGCACGTCGTCGCGGCGGAGCTCGCCCACCGGGCGCGGGCCCGGGTCGTCTCCGTCGACTACCGGCTCGCCGGCCCCGACGTCCGCTACCCCGTGCCGCTGGACGACGTGCACGCCGCCTGGCGGCACCTCCGCTCCGAGGAGTCCGGATCCACGCCCGTCGCGATCGGCGGCGCGAGCGCGGGAGCGGCCCTGGCCCTCGGCGCGGTCCTCCGCGAGCGCGACGCCGGTGCGCGGCTGCCGGAGCACGTGCTCCTGGCCTACCCCTTCGCCCACTTCCCCAACCCCGCCGTCGACGACGCGATCGCGGTCGAGCTGCGCGAGCTGCCGCCGGTCCTCCGCTTCCCTCCGTCGAGCATCGAGGGCATGGTGCGCACCTACCTCGGGCGGATCTCCGACCTCCCCGTCGAGGCGCTGCCCGGCTCCGCGCCGCTGGCGGGTCTGCCTCCGGTCACGGTTGTCGTGAACGAGTACGACGAGCTGCGGGGGTCGGCGGAGCTGCTCCTGCGCCAGCTCGCGGAGGCGGGCGTCGCCGTGACCGGGCACCTGGCCGCCGGCATGCCACACGGGCACCTCAACCGGACGCCGGCGCTGCCCGAGGTCGACCGCTCGCTGCATCTCTTCGCGGCTCAGCTGCGCGCGATGGGCTGAGGCGCTCGGCCCCGTCCCGTCCGCTCTGCCCCGCTCAGCTCAGGCGCGGTCCGCACCGTCCCGCTCAGGCGCGGTCGTGCAGGGTGACGTGGTACCCGTCCGGGTCGGCGAGGGTGAAGGTGCGCCCGAACGGGCCGTCGATCGGAGCCGCGACGACGGGGTGCCCGTCGGCGACGAGCGCGTCGTGGATCTCCTGCACGCCGGTCGCGTGGAGCCAGATCGCGGCGCCCACCCCGGGGCGGGAGGCGGAGTCGAGGTCGGTGCCGGGCGCGAGGTCGCGCAGGGCGAAGGCGATCGGTGTCGTCGTGAAGACGACGGCGTGCGGCGGGCCGGCGGGCGAGCGGACCAGGCCGAGGTACTGCTCGTAGAACGCCTGGGACGCCGCGAGGTCGCGGACCTGGAGCGAGACGAAGTCGGGGCCGGTGACGGGCATGGGGTTCCTCCTCGGTTGTGTCAGCTTTCTGACACACCAGAGCGTATGTCAGAATACTGACATGAGTCAAGACGGCATCGACCTCGAGACCTCGCTCGGCTACCTGCTCAAGGAGGCGTCGAGCGCGCTGCGCGCGGCGATGGAGGCCGTGCTGCGCCCGCTCGGGATGACGGTCACCCACTACTCCTGCCTCGAGCTCCTCGCCCAGCGGCCGGGCCTCTCGAACTCGGAGCTCGCGCGGGGCGCCTTCGTCACCCGGCAGTCGATGAACGTCCTGCTGCAGACTCTGGAGCGCGACGGCGTCGTCACCCGCCCCGACGCGGCTCCGGTCGGCAAGGCGCTCCCCGCCAGGCTCACCGAGCGCGGACGCCGGAGCCTGGCCGAGGCGTCCGCCGCCGTCCGCGGGGTGGAGCTGCGGATGCTGGAGGGGCTCGCGGAGGAGGAGCGGCAGGCGGCGGCGCGCCTGCTCCGCGGAATGATCCGGTCGCTCCGGGCGGACGACCGCACTTGAGGGGGCCGGCGATACGGCGTACGGGATCTTTGTCGGCGTGTTCGCGGGCGCTCTGGTGTTCCCGATCGTTCGCGGCGATGATCAGCCAGGACACAGGTGTCAGCAGAGACATTCGGAGCACCCCCTTGAGGGCGGAGAACGCTTGAACGGCGCACGCGAGAACCGCCGAGGTCTCTCCCTCTTCGTCACCGTCTCGAACGAGCCGTCCGCCGACACTCTCGCGCTCGCTGCTTCCTGCCCGCGAAGGATGCGGTGGGCGCACGGGCGTCTTCGACCGCTTGTTCGATACTGATCGCCTGGGGACGGCTGCTCTCACTAGAGTCGTGGCGTGGGACGCGAGCTGCAGCTGGGTGAGGCTCTTGCGCGGGTGGAGGCTCTCGGATCGTCGCTGGTGCGGCTCACCAGTGAGCAGGCCGTCAGGGCTGAGATCCAGTCGACCGCTCAAGAACTCTGGTCACAGCTCGCCCCTCGCGATCGTGCCGCGCATCGGAAACTCGGCGCGAGGGTACTGGTAGAAGCGGCGGTCGCGTCCTGGAAGACGAACAGTCGACTCGTGGCGCTGTCGTTGCTCCGGCAACCGGTGCGTCAAGGTCCGCCTCCGCTCAGTTTCGTGGGGATGTCGGATTCCGAGGCGAGGAGTCACCTCGGGGAGCGTCACCGCGAGAAGGAGCGATCTGCCGAGGTTGTTCCGCAACCGCCCAAGCTCTTGATCATGTCCGCTGGGGAGAAACTGGCCTTCCGCTCGTTGGTCGAACCCACGACCCCGCCGAGGTCGGATGGACCGGTCTGGCACCGCGGTCCGGACTCAGGACCCGGCGGCAACTACGGATATCCGCGGAGTCTGGCAGCATCCACGAACCAGGACCGGCCTTGGAGAGAGGCTGAGCGGGAGGTCTGGCGCTGGCTGATCCGCCAAGGCGTTGCACGTGCCCGGTTGGGACGCGGATCCAGGGACGGAGGGATCGATATCGAGTCCGTCGATCTCATCGTGCAGGTGAAGTATCAGACGCGACCGATTTCCGAACCCGCGGTGCGAGATCTGTGCGGCGCATCGATGATCGATCAGAAAAAACCAGTCATTGTTTCCAGGTCCGGCTTCACCAGGTCTGCTTTCGCGTTTGCAGATCGGTCGGGAACCGCACTCTTCCGCTACGAGCCGGATTCACCCGAACCGATGAATGCCCATGCGAAGACCCTTCTGACCCGTCTAGGTGAGAGAGCTGTGCAGTGATGGTCGCTGAGTTCGCGAGGCACGGCTGTCCAAGGTTCTCCGGATCTCCGGGCTGATGCGTCCTGAGGCCGCGCTGTTCCGCCGTCTGTAGGAACGGGCGTCGCGCGCTCGCCGGTACGGTCGCGTTCATGGCAGCAGGAGGAGCGGTGCGCCCGCTCGACGTCGGGATCGTCGGCGGCTCGATCGGCGGACTGTTCGCCGCGGCCCTGCTCGTCCGCGACGGGCACCGCGTGACGGTCCTCGAGCGGTCGGCGACGGGCCTGTCGCGGCGGGGAGCCGGGCTGGTGGCCCAGCAGGACCTGATCGACCTCCTGCACGCGATAGGCCGCGACGACGAGGCGCGGGTCGGCGTCGTCGCGCACGAGCGGATCACCCTCGACCGCTCCGGGCGCGTGATCAGCCGCGACCCCTCCCCGCAGACGCAGGTGTCGTGGGACCACCTCTACGACACGCTCCGCTCGCGGATCCCCGCCGACCGCTACCTCCTCGGTCACGCCGTCGCCGAGGTGCGCCCCTCGACCGGGACGGACCCGGTCGTCGTCGAGCTGCGCGACGGGAGCGGCCTGGAGTTCGACGTCGTCATCGGAGCCGACGGCCTCGGATCCGTCATGCGCGCGGCGGTCGCGCCCGAGGCGCCGGGGAACCGCTACGCCGGCTACTCGACCTGGCGCGGGCTGATCCCGGAGTCGGCGCTCCCCGCCGGGGCCGCGGCGACTCTGCTCGGACTCTTCGCCTTCTACACCGCGCCCGGCGAGCACATGCTCGGCTACCTCGTCCCCGGACCAGCCGGCGAGGTGGAGCCCGGCCGACGGCGCTACAACTGGGTCTGGTACCGGCCCCTCTCGGAGGAGGCCCTCCGCGGAGTGATGACGGCGTCCGGCCGTCCGCCGGAGAGCGTGTCCCTCGCGCCCGGCGATCTCGCCCACGATCTCCGCCGTCGGCTCGAGGAGGACGCGGTCGACCGCCTGCCGCCGCCCTTCGCGGCCTCCGTCCTCGCCGAGCCGCAGCCCTTCCTGCAGGCGATCGTCGACTACGTCCCGCCGCGGACGGTCCGCGGCCGGGTCGCCCTCCTCGGTGACGCCGCCGTGACGGTGCGGCCGCACACGGCCATGGGCGCGGCCAAGGCGGCGGGCGACGCGCTGGCCCTCGCCGCCTCCCTCGCGCGGCACCCGGTCGACGAGGCACTCGAGCGCTACGAGGCCGAGCGGCTCCCCGTCGGCCGCGCCATCGCCGAGTACGGCAGGCGCCTGGGCCGCTCGATCCCGTTGCTGTCCGAGTGACCGCAGTACCGCGCTCCTGATCGATCCCGGACGTCCGCAGTGACCACCGCCTTCCCGGTGACGAGGCGCCACTGCGAAAGATCGCGATCGAGAGCGAAGAAGAAGGTCTCCGCTGGAAGTCCTCAGGTGAGCCGAGGTCCGTGCTCGTCACGAGTTCATCCCCCGCCCCCGCCTGGCCGCTCCCCGCCGTCCGCCGCGCGTCCCTTGCTCCTCGACCGCGGAGACGGCACCCTCGGGTGACGGCCCACGGCGAAGGAGACGCATGGACGACGACGGACTCCTGGCTGCGCTGCTGCGGGGACGGCCGGCGACGCTGGCCGACGCGGCGGAGCTGACCCACATCGACGAGGCCGAGGTCGCTGCGGCGATCGAGCGGCTCCGCGGCCGGGGGCTCATGGGCGGCGAGGGCGAGCAGCTCGACTTCCCGGCACCGATGGAGTGGGCGGCCGCGGCCATCGCCCGGCACACGGAGTCGGCGCGGCGGGCGGGCAGGGAGTCCCTGGACGGGATCGAGCGCGTCGTCGCGGGCCTGCCGATGCTGCTCGGCGCCTGGCGGGTCGGTGAGGACACGTCGGATCCGGTGCCGACCCTCCTCCGTCACGGGCCGCACGCGTCCGAGGATCTCTGGTTCGACCTGGTGCGCCGCGACTCCGGCTCCCTCGTGGCGGTGCTCCCGAACGTGGAGCGGTTCCTCGACCCGCCGACGGAGCGGGCGATCCGCTTCGGGCACGCGCTCGCCGCGAAGGACCGGGTGCGCGTCATCATGCCGGCCGCCGGCGCGCGCGACCCGCGGGTGCTCGCGCGGGTGGAGGCGTACCAGGCGGCGGGCGTCGAGTACCGGCTCCTCGAGAGTCCGCCGAGCTGGTTCTGGGTCGACGGCGACCACCTCGCCGTCCCGTTCGAGCGGGGCGAGACGAAGCCGACCAGCGTGCTCGGCGTGCGCCATGCGGCGCTGGCCGGGCTGGTCGAGTCGTACTTCGAGGTCCTGTGG
This sequence comes from Rathayibacter sp. AY1E2, assembly GCF_002932325.1. Lineage (NCBI taxonomy): Bacteria > Bacillati > Actinomycetota > Actinomycetes > Micrococcales > Microbacteriaceae > Rathayibacter > Rathayibacter sp. AY1E2. The sequence continues at coordinate 26,906 of NZ_PSVO01000005.1, read as the reverse complement.
CGGCAGGCCGCTCCGATCGGCGCCGTCGACCAGAGCTGGCTGCCGCTGCTCCGGCTGATGCGCCAGGGCGTCACGCTCGAGACCGCGTCGCACCGGCTCGGCATGAATCCGCGGACCGGCCGCCGCCGCGTGGCCGCCGCGATGGAGCACTACGGAGTGGCGACGCTCTTCGCGCTCGGCACGGCGTGGGCGGCGGACTCGCGCACCCGCGACGGCGACGCCGGTGCCGGAGAGCCGGTGCTCGATGATCCGGAGGCGCTCGAACCGGGAGCGCTGGACGACGGCGAGATCGACCTCGCCGAGACGGTGCCGCGCGATTGAGCTCCCGCGGGACCGAGCCGTGCGGCCGACCCCTCGACGCCTTCGGGTGGCAGTGAGGAGTCGGCCGATGCGCCCGCCCGGGCACCTCTCCAGTGTCCGGACGTGACCACGGCGGGGACAAGAGCCTGTAGCGGACACGTCCGGAAGAGGACACCGCACCCGGGAGCGGATCGCCGGCGCTCCCGCTCGGAGGCGGGCGCGTGCCAGGCTTGCCGCATGGATCTCGAGGTGCGGCCGGGGCTCGTCGTCCCCGCATCGGAGCTGCAGTGGCGGTTCTCGCGCTCCTCCGGGCCCGGCGGGCAGCACGTGAACACCTCCGACAGCCGCGTGCAGCTCACCTGGAGCGTCGAGGAGTCGACGGCCCTCTCGGACGAGCAGCGCTCGCGTCTGCTCGAGCGCCTCGGGCGGCGGCTCGTCTCCGGAGCGGTCACCGTCACGGTGGCGCAGGAGCGCTCGCAGCTGCGCAACCGCGAGACGGCCCTCGAGATGCTCCGCGGGATCATCACCGCGGCCCTCGCGCCGCCCTCCGCCCCGCGGCGCCCGACCCGGCCCACGCGCGGCTCCACCCGCCGGCGGCTCGCCGCGAAGCAGCAGCGCTCCGAGACGAAGCAGCAGCGCCGGCGGCCGCCCGGCGACTGAGCGGAGCCGCGGGGCCCGCCTGGCGGTTGCGCGGAGTCGCAGGGTCCGCCCACAGGCTGCGCGGGGCCACGGGCCCCGGTCGCCCCGGACCCGGCTCAGGGAGTGAAGAACGCCTCGATCGCTGCGGTCAGGCCGACCAGGTCGTCCACGTGGGCGAGCTCGCGCGCCGAGTGCATCGAGAGCAGCGGCACTCCCACGTCGACCGTGGAGATGCCGAGCCGGGTCGCGGTCAGCGGGCCGATCGTGGAGCCGCACGGCACCGAGTTGTTCGAGACGAACTCCTGGTACCCGACCCCGGCGCGCTCGCAGACGCCCGCCCACAGCGCCGCACCGCGCGCATCCGTCGCGTAGCGCTGCGTCGCGTTGATCTTGAGCAGCGGCCCCTTCCCGGCGACCGGCTGGTTCGCCGGGTCGTGCTTCTCGGAGTAGTTGGGGTGCACGGAGTGGCCCGCATCGGCCGAGAGGCACCAGGAGGCGGCGATCGCCCGGGCGCGCTCGTCGACGCCGGCGCCGAGGGCCGTGCCGATGCGCGAGAGGACGTCCTCGAGGAACGGCCCGCTCGCTCCGGACCGGCTCGCCGAGCCGAGCTCCTCGTGGTCGAAGGCGGCGAGCACGCTGATGTGCGCGGGCGGCGCCGCGGGATCGGCGCTCGCCGCGAGGAGCGCGACGAGGCCGGCGTGCACGGAGCTGAGATCGTCCATCCGCCCGGCGGCGAGGAACATCTCGTCGAGGCCGAAGCGGCGCGGCTCCTGCGTGTCGGCGGTGAGCAGGTCGTAGCCGGCGATGTCGGAGGCCTCGTCGAGCCCGGCGTGCGCGGCGAGCAGCTGGAGCAGGTCGACCTCGGAGGCGTCGCCGACGCCGAACACGGGGACGGTGTGCTTCTGGCGGTCGAGGGTGAGGCCCTCGTTCGCCGTGCGGTCGAGGTGGATCGCGAGCTGCGGGATGCGCACCAGCGGGCCGGTCCGGAGCAGGCGCGTCGAGCCGTCGCGGGTGACCACGCGCCCGGCCAGCTCGAGCTCGCGGTCGAGCCAGGAGTTGAGCAGCGGGCCGCCGTAGATCTCGACGCCGGCCTGCAGCCAGCCCTTCGAGCCGATCGTCGGCCGGGGCTTGAGCATGAAGCCGGGGGAGTCGGTGTGGGCGCCCAGGATGCGGAAGGGCGTGGTCGCCCCGGAGCCCTCGGGCAGGTGCCAGGCGATGATCGCGCCGTCGCGGACGACGTAGTACCGGCCGGGCTCCGCGGGCCACGCCTGCGTCTCGTCCAGCCCCGTGAATTCGGCTTCCTCGAGGCGCCGTGCCGCCTCGGCGGCCGCGTGGTACGAGGAGGGGGAGGCGGTCAGGAACTCGGCGAAGTCGGCGATGTGGTCGTCACGCGTGGTCATCCCTCCAGTGAAGCACGCGGCGCGGCCGGGACGGGGAGGGTGCCGGGGGAGCCCCTGCGGCGGCCGTCACGGCCGGGCAGGGGCACCCCGGGGCGGAGGGTCAGCGCCGGGTCAGGTCGACGTCGGCCTCCGCGGCGATCGCCTTGATCAGCGCCGAGGCGTTCTCCCCGCCGAAGCCGGCGGCCATCGCCTCGTCGATGTAGTGGCGGGCCGTCGCGACGCCGGGGACGGGCGCACCGACGCTGTCCGCGTAGGCCTGGATCAGCCCCGCGTCCTTCTGCATCAGCGCGAGGGCGAAGGACGGCGAGTAGTCGCCGGCGAGGACGGAGGGACCGACGCCGTCGAAGATCGGCGACTTGAAGTCGGTGACGGCGAGCACCTCCAGCACCTTGTGCAGGTCGAGCCCGCCCTTCTCGGCGAGGGTGAGCGCCTGGCCGAGCGCGAGCAGCTGCGACGCGACGATCAGGTTGCCGACCAGCTTCATCCGCGCACCGGAGCCGCCGGGGCCGATGTGGTGGACGGTCTCGCTGATCGCCTCGAGCACGGGCCGCGCCTCGGCGAAGACCTCGGCGTCGCCTCCCACGACGACCCAGAGCCCGCCCGCCGCGGCCTCGCCCTTCGAGCCGAACACCGGGGCGTCCAGGAAGCGGACGCCGCGGGCGTCGAACGCCGCGCGCTCCTCGTCGCTGCCCTCGGGGCTGATCGTGGACAGGTCGACGACGATCGTCGACGGATCGACGAGGCCGGCGAGCCCGCCCTCGGCGAGCACGACCTCGCGCACGGCCGTGTCGTCGGCGAAGCAGGAGAGGACGAAGTCCGCGCCCTCCGCCGCGTCGGCGACGGACCCGGCCGTCGCCGCTCCCGCGACCTCGGGGACCGCGCTGCGGTTCCAGACGGTCACGTCGTGCCCCGCCTTCACGAGGTTGTCCGCCATGCCGCGTCCCATGGTCCCCAGTCCGAGGAATCCGATTCTCGCCATCTCAGTGCACCTTCATCTCTGTGTCGGAGGTCGTCTCCGCGGGGAGCTCCGCCCCCTGGTCGGAATTGGCGGCCTTCCAGGACTGGAGGAACCGCAGGTAGGCGGTGGCTCCGGGGTCCTGCAGGCCGATGCTGCGGTCCTGCAGCCACGACGCACGGCCGCGGCGGGACTGCAGCTCCTTCGAGCTGATCACGCCCTGCTCGGCGGCCGCGATCGCCGCGTCGAGGGCGGCGGGGCCGGGCTCCGACGTGCGCAGCGCCTCGGCCGCGGGGAACATCGCGTCGAGGATCGTCTTGTCGCCCACCTGCGACTTGCCCCGCTGGCTGATCGACTCGGCGGCCGCGAGCGCGAAGGCACTGACGTCGTCGGAGTCGATGGTGGCCGCGTCGCCCCAGACCCGGGAGCCGGCGAGCAGCGCGCCCGCGACGAGCGCGGCCATCGTCGACGGGTTCGCGTTGGCGAAGGCCTTGGCGCAGGCGAGCACGACCTCGGTCGGCGTCGCCGTGTCCGGGAGCAGCGCGAGCGCCTCGCGGGCGGCCTTGGCGCCGAGCGACACCGTGATGCCCAGGTCGCCGTCGCCGAGCGCCTGGTCCAGGTCGCCGAGCTCGTCGGCGTGCTCGGGGAAGACGACCAGGCACTTCGCGATCGCAGAGCTGAGTTCGGTTCCGTTCATCGTGATCAGACCTCTCGGAAGAAGGGGGACTGGGCGGGGGCGTTCAGCAGCTCGAGACGCGCGTCGTCGAGGGCGAGGAGCGAGATCGACGCTCCGGCCATCTCGAGGCTGGTCGCGTACTCGCCGATATAGTTCTTCGCGACGGTGACGCCGCGCTCGGCGAGGAGCCCGTGGACCCGCCGGTAGAGCAGGTACAGCTCCTCGAGGGGAGTGGCGCCCATGCCGTTGACGAGCACGGCCACGCGGTCGCCCTCGCCGATGCCGAGGTCGGCGACGAGCCGCTCCGTGAGGTGCTCGGCGATGCTGTCCGCCGACTCGAGGGCGCCGCGGTGGATGCCGGGCTCGCCGTGGATCCCGATCCCGATCTCCATCTCGTCCTCGGCCAGCTCGAAGCTCGGCTTGGCCGTCATCGGGAGGATCGTCGGGGAGAGGCCCACTCCCATGGTCGCCGTGTGCTCGATGACGTCCTCGGCGACGGCCGCGACCTCGTCGAGCGAGTCCCCGCGCTCGGCGGCGGCGCCGGCCGCCTTGAACGCGAAGAAGATCCCGGCGACTCCGCGGCGGTCCGCGGCCCGCTCCTTCGGCTGGCTGGCGACGTCGTCGCGTCCGAGGGCGGTCAGCGTGCGGATCCCCTCGAGCTCGGCCATGTCGACCGAGAGGTCGAAGTTGAAGACGTCGCCGCCGTAGTTGCCGTACAGGTAGAGGACGCCGGCGCCGCCGTCGACGGCCTTGGTCGCCTCCAGGATCTGCGCGGACGACGGCGAGGAGAACACGTTGCCGATGGCGACCGCGTCGCACAGCCCCGTGCCGACGTAGCCCTTGAACAGCGGCAGGTGGCCGGAGCCGCCGCCCGTGACGATCCCGACCTTCCCCGCGACGGGGGCGTCGGCGCGGGCGAGGATCCGCAGGTCGGTGCCCGGCGTCTTCACCAGGGTCGGGTGAGCGAGCAGGATGCCCTCGACGAACTCGTCGACGAAGTCCTTCGGCTCGTTGATGATCTTCTTCACTGGTGCTCCGTTCTGGTGGACGCGTCCACGGTGGGCCGCGCGGGCGCGGGAGGGGTCGGGGCCGTCGCCCGCTGCCGGCGCGGCCGGTTCGCGGTGACGGAGTCGAGGACCATGACGGCGATGAGGAGGACGCCCTGGGCGATGGCGTACTCGTAGGAGGTCAGCCGCAGAGCGGTGAATCCGCTCGAGACGACCTGGAGGGTGAGAGTGGCGAGCACGACTCCGGCGACCGAGGCGAAGCCGCCCGAGGGGTTCGTCCCTCCCAGCACCGCGATGACGATGACGAGCAGCACGTACGAGGAGCCGTAGTCGGCGGACGCGGTGGGGTTGCGGGCGAGGAACAGCACCCCGGCGCCGCCGGCGAGCAGCCCGCCGATCATGTAGCTGCGCGAGAGGACGCTGACGCTGCGGATGCCCGAGAAGCGCGCGGCCTCGGGGTTCGCTCCCTCCAGCTGCACCTTGCGGCCGAGGGAGGTCGTGTTGATCAGCAGGGCGACCGCGACGGCCACCACGAGCAGCACGAGGAACAGCACCGGGACGGGCCCGACGGCCATCATGCCGAAGGTCGTCAGGGCCGACGGTGCTCCGTAGAGCGTGGTCCCGCCGGTCCACACCACCGCGATGCCGTTGAGGATCTGCATGGTGCCGAGGGTCGCCAGGATCGGGGTGATCCCGACGACGCTCACGAGGAAGCCGTTGAGGGCGCCGCAGAGGACTCCGACGACCAGGCCCGCGAGGACGATCGGCACGGTCATCGCCTCCGCGGCGGCGGGGTCGGCGGCGGCGACCTGGGAGTAGATCGTCGCCATCGTCACCGCCGACAGGTTGGCGATCGCCACGAGGGAGAGGTCGATTCCTCCCGTGAGCATGGCGAGCATCATCGCGATGGCGATCACGCCGATCTCGGGAGCCGCGACGCCGATGTTCTGCAGGTTGAGCGGGCTGAGGAACACGCGGGGATTGGCGATCGCGAAGATCGCGACCGCGACGACGAGCGCGATGAGCATCCGGCCCGTCCCGCGGTTGCCCGCGGCGCGCCCGACGACACCGCGGGTGAACGCGTCGAGGCGGTCGTTCATGCGCCGAGTCGGGTGCTCGGAGGTGGTCCGGGATCCGTCGGTCATGATGCGACCCTCGCGCTCTCTCGTTCGTGGCTCACGTCGTCGTCGACGGGCCGGACCCGCTTCGCCTTGCGGCGCGCGGCGATCGCCTGCACGCCGACTCCGACGATCAGCAGGACTCCGACCGCGGCGCGCAGCCAGGCGCTGGGGACGCCGGCGAGCAGCAGGCTGTTGTTGATCACCTGGATCAGGACGACGCCCAGCACCGTGCCGAGCACCGATCCGCGGCCGCCGAAGATCGACGCGCCACCGAGGACGACCGCGGCGATGATGTCGAGCTCGTCGCCCACCAGGTCCTGCGGGTTCGCGCTGCGGCCGAGGACCATGTGCGCGATCCCGGCCAGGGCGGCGAGGACGCCGACGAGGACGTAGACCGAGAGCTGGGTCCTGACCACGCGGAAGCCCGCCCGGCGGGCGGCCTCGATGTCGCCGCCGATCGCGTAGAGCGAGCGTCCGAACATCGTGCGCGTCAGCATCAGCCAGACCACGACCGCGAGCACGACGGCGAGCAGCGTCATCAGGTGGAGGGCCGCGCGGCCGCCCGAGGTCGCCACGTCGACGACGTTGACCGAGGAGAGCGCCGCGAGCGACGGGGGCAGCTGCGCGTAGTACTGGGCGCCGACGAAGGTGTACATCACCCCGACGAACACGCCCTGCGTGCCGAGCGTGACGATCAGCGTGGGAAGCCGGAACCGCGCGATCACGAACCCGTTGACCAGGCCGAGCACCGCGCCGATCACCACGGCCATCGCGATGATCGCGAGCGCAGGGAGGTCCTGCCCGGTGGCGAGGGTGACGCTGACCGCCGTGTAGGCCGAGAAGATCGCGACGGCCGCGAACGAGACGTCGATGCCTCCGGAGACGATGACGATCAGGACCGCGAGCGCGAAGATCAGCGGCACGGTGGCGCTGCGGAGGATCGACAGGCCCGTCGTCGCGCTGAAGAAGACCGGGTTCACGGCCGTCATGACGATCACGAGGGCGACCAGGACCAGGGCGAGGACGCCCTCGTTGTTCGCGCCTCGGAGGGATCGGAGCGTGGACACGTCAGACCGCCATTCTGTTCTGGAGGTTCTCGGCGGTGATCTCGTCGCCGCGGAGCTCGTGGGCGATGCGGCCGCGGGCGACGACCAGCACGCGATGGCAGCAGGCGACCAGCTCGGGGGCGTCGTCCGAGATCACGACGACGGCCATCCCGCGGGCGGCCTCGCGCCGCAGCAGCTCGAGGATCTGCGACTTGGAGCCGACGTCGACTCCGACCGTGGGTCCGTTGAGGATCAGCACCTTCGGGTCGGTCGCCAGCCACTTCGCGATCACCACGCGCTGCGCGTTCCCTCCCGAGAGGGAGCGGACGGGCGCCTGGGGGTTCGGGGCCTTGATGGACAGCTCGGCGAAGAGCCGGTCGATGGTCGCGCGGATCCGCCGCTTGTCGAGCGAGCGCCACGGCGTGCGGTGCGCGTCGAGGGAGCCCGCGATGATGTTGTCCGCGATCGGCTTCTCCAGGAAGAGGCCCTGCGAGAGGCGGTCCTCCGGCACGTAGCCGATCCCGGCGCGGACGGCGTCGCGGATGCTCCGCACCGCGGTGGGCGCTCCGTCCACGGCGATGATCCCGGAGGCGGCGGGCTGGGAGCCGAAGACGGCCTCCGCGATCTCGGTGCGGCCCGAGCCCAGGAGCCCGGTGATGCCGAGGATCTCGCCCGGGCGCACCGAGAACGAGACGTCGTGGAAGGCGCCGGGGCGGGAGAGGCCGACGACCTCGAGCATCGGGGGCGCCGACTCGTCGAGCGTGCTCACGATCCGCGACTCGTCGAGCTCGCGGCCGGTCATGTGCTCGGCGATGGAGCGACGGTCGAAGTCGGCGACGGGGCCGCTGGTGACCACGCGGCCGGAGCGCATGATCGTCACCCGCTGCGAGATCTCGAGGACCTCCTCGAGCTTGTGCGAGACGAACGCGAGCGCGACGCCGCGGCTGCGCAGCCGCTCCACGATCGTGAACAGCCGCGCCACCTCGGTGTGCGTCAGCGCGGTGGTGGGCTCGTCCATGATGATGACGCGCGCGTCGTTGACGAGGGCGCGGCAGATCGCGGTGAGCTGCTTGTCGGCGACCGAGAGGTCGGCGACGTCGGCGTCGAGGTCCAGGTCGAGCTGCAGCTCGTCGACGATGGCCTTCGCCCGGGGGCGCGCGGTGCCGGCGCGGTAGAGGCGGTGCTTCGCCGCGACGGCCGAGGTCAGCACGATGTTCTCGGCGACCGTGAGGTTGGGGAAGAGCGAGAAGTCCTGGTAGATGACCTGGATCCCGCTCGTGATCGCGGAGGTGGTGTCCATCCGGGAGCGGGTGTCCCCGTCGATGGAGATCTCGCCCGCGTCGGGGCGCTCGGCCCCGGAGATGATCTTGATCAGGGTGGACTTGCCGCAGCCGTTCTCGCCGGCGAGGCAGTGCACCTCGCCGGGGATCAGGTCGAGCGAGACGCCGTCGAGGGCGGTGACGCCGCCGAATCGCTTGGTGATGCCGCGGGCGCTGAGGATCGGGGCGGTGGTGCCGGGGGGAGCGTCGGTCATCATCGACCTTCCTGAGGGTGCTCCGGGGCGCGCGGGCGGCGCGCCCCGGAGCGGGGGTGGAGGGGGATCAGAAGTCGTACTGCGCGGCGGTCTCCGCGTCGGCCGCGACGGACGCGTTCCCGACGAAGACGTTGTCGAACCCGTCGAGCTTCTTGAGCGAGTCGTAGCCCTCCACGCCGAGGTCGGTTCCCTCGGTGATCTCGCCGCCGTCGGCGAGGATCTTCGCGATCGACAGCTGGGCCTCACCGGCGAGGGCCGGGTCCCAGAAGAAGATCTTGTCGATGGAGCCGTCGGCCAGGTACTGGTTGGCCACCGACGGGATCGAGGTGCCCATCACGCACACCTGGTCCTGGAGGCCCGCCTCCTGCACCGCGCGCGCGATGCCGGGGACGTCGTTGCCGGCGGAGCCCTGGAAGCCCGCGATGTCGGGGTACTTCGCGAGGATCTCCTTCGCGCGCTCGTACGCCGTCTCCTGGTTGTCGGTGCTCTCGATGGGGGTCTCGACGCGCGTCATGCCGGGGGAGTCGGCCTGCTGCGTCTCGTACGCCGCCTCGACCCACTCCATGTGGGTCTTCGCGGTCAGGCCGCCGACGAACTGGACGTACTTCCCCTCGCCGCCCATGCACTCCGAGAGGTTGTCCATGATCTCGGAGCCGTAGGACGCGTTGTCGAAGGCCTCGATGTCGACGTCGACGTTCTCGATGCCGGACGCCTCGTGCGAGACGACGATGATGCCCTGCTGGCGGGCCTGGGCGAGCACGTTGCTGAGCGACTCGGGCGAGTTCGGGACGACCGTGATGGCCGTCGGGCGCTGCGCGATCAGGTCCTGCACGATCGCGGTCTGCTTCTCGGGGCTGACGTCGTCGGCGCCCTCCTGGCGGGCGTCGATCCCGGTCTCGTCGGCGAAGTCCTGCACGCCGACGGCCATGCGCTGGAACCACGGGATGGTCTGCGCCTTGACGACGGTCACCATGACCATCTCGCCGGGGGCGGCCGAGCCTCCGCTGCCGGCGGCGGTGTCGGAGCCGGCGCCGGCGCCGACGGTCGTGCATCCGGTGAGGAGGATTGCGGCGCCCGCTGCGAGCGTCATGCCTCGGAAAAGTCGAGAGCGGTCCATTCGTTGACTCCTTCGTGAACGAGAGGATGGCGGCCGTTCGGCCCTCATCCGGTGCGGTGTTCTGACGCTGCTGTGTCGGAATCCGTCGCAGGAGCCCGACGCTAATCGCTGATCGAGCACTCCGTCAAGCGATAACGCGCAGATGGCTGCACTCTTTCGCGCATAGGGCGTGGGAAGCGCGCGAATCGCGCATCGCGGGCGCAGCTGGTGCGTTCGACCGCGCAGATCCGCCGCGCACCGGGCGGTCGGGACGCGCAGCCGCCCGCGCACGCGCGCAATCTGCGCGTTTCCGCGCGCCGTCTGCGCCTTCTCCCCGCTCCGCCCCGTAGCCTCGACGGAGGCGAGACCAGGATCGAGGTGTGGGATGTCCCGTCAAGCAGAGATCGTCGACGCCCTCCAGGACGGCGGCTTCCAGTCGGTGCGAGACCTCGCGGAGCGGTTCGACGTCACTCCGTCGACCATCCGTCGCGACCTCGAGCGGCTCGAGGCGATGGACCTGGTCAAGCGCACGCACGGAGGCGCGATCCCGGTGAAGCAGTCCGAGACTCCGCACCACTTCAAGGAGGAGCTGCACCGCAGTGAGAAGGCGGCGATCGGGCGGGCGATGGCCGAGCGCGTCCTCGAGGGGCAGACGATCCTCCTCGACGGGGGCACCACGACGCTCGAGGTCGCGCGGCACCTCGAGAACCAGCGCCTCACCGTCGTGACCGGCGACCTGCGGGTCGCCCTCGCCGTCGCCCGCAAGCAGACGATCCACCTCGTCTTCATCGGGGGCGAGCTCCTGCCGAACGCCTTCTCGATGTGGGGGCCGACCTCGGTGCAGCAGCTCTCGAACCTGCGGGTGGACGTCGCGATCTTCGGGGCCGACACCGTGGGCGACGACGGCATCTACAGCACCACCAGCTACGAGCTCGAGCTCAAGCGGCTGATGATGGCGTCCGCGCGCGAGGCGTTCTTCGTCGCCGACAGCTCGAAGTTCGGGCGGGAGGCGCTGTTCAAGGTCTTCGGCACGGAGGACTTCACCGCGGGGATCACCGACAGCCTGCTCGACCCGCTGCGGGCGTCGCACTTCCCCGTGCCGCTCATCCAGGCGTCGATCCTCCCGCCCGACGGCAGGCGCGCCTAGCCGCGAGGCCCGCGTCTCTGCGGGACGGAGGCGCCGTCGTCCCCGCGGCGGGACGGCGCTCGTCACTCCTGTGGTGGAAGCGCGCCCGTCACTCCTGCGTGACCGTCACTCCTGCGCGGCCGCCGCGAGGGCGCGGTCGAGCCAGTCCGCGAGCAGCAGGCGCTCCGCGGGCGTGAGACCGGCGAGCTCCGGTGCGAGGGCCCGGACGCCGACGAGGGCGGTGAGCCGCCCGCCGTCGCCGGGGGAGGGCGGGTCGGCGAGGATCCCCGCGAGCACGCTGTCGAGCGCGGCGTCGGCGAGACCGGGGTCGCGGTCGGCGGCGGGGGTGGAGAGCAGGGTGGTGACCACGCCGGTGCCCGCCGCCTGGATGAGGCCGACGGCGCGCTCCTCCGGCACGCGGAGGCGGCCCTCGGCGGCCACGCGCTGCACGCGGGCGGCGAGGACCCGCCGCCCGGAGAGGGCGGCCGGCGATCCGGAGGCGCGGCCCGGATCGCTGAGGAGGCGGAAGAGCGCGGGGTTGGCCAGGCCGAACTCCACCTGCGCGGCCCAGCCCGAGCGCAGGTCCTCGACCGGGTCGACGCCGCCGGCGACGGCCGCCTCGACCGTCCGCGCCTTGGAGTCGACCCAGGTGGCCAGCACGTGCTCCGCGACCGCCTCGAGCAGGCCGTCCTTGTCGCCGAAGAGGCGGTAGATCGCCGGGGCCTGCAGCCCGGCCGCCTGGGCGACCGCTCGCGTGGTGACGGAGGCGGGGCCCTCGTCGCGGAGGAGGCCGGCGGCCGCCTCGACGATGCGCAGGCGCGTGTCGGTCGGAGGAGTGGAGCTGGTCACGTATCGACGGTAGCGCACGGTTGCTATCAAGGGAATTCCGTGGTTATCTTCGTCGTGGTATCGCTGATACCCCTCATCGGAAGGCTCTCCCCATGATCATCGTGACCGGTGCCACCGGCGCTCTGAACGGCGCCACCGTCGACCACCTCCTCGACTCCGTCCCCGCCTCCGGAATCGCCGTCGTCGCCCGCGACGCCTCGAAGGCCGCCCGCTTCGCGGAGCGCGGAGTGGAGGTGCGCGTCGGCGACTACGCCGACCCCGCCTCCCTCCCGGCCGCCTTCGACGGAGCGGATCAGCTGCTCCTCGTCTCCTCGAGCGACCCGCGGGCCGACGCCGTCGCCCTGCACCGCACCGCCGTCGAGGCGGCCGTCGCGGCCGGAGTCGGACGGGTCCTCTACACGAGCCACCAGGGCGCCGCCGCCGACACCCCCTTCGGCCCGGGCCGGGACCACGCGGCGACCGAGCGCCTGCTCGCCGAGTCCGGACTCGCCTGGACGTCGCTCCGCAACGGCTTCTACGCGCACAGCCTGGGTCTGTTCCTCGGACCGTGGCGGGAGACCGGCATGATCGAGGTCCCCTCGGACGGTCGCGTCTCGTGGACGGCCCGCGAGGACGAGTCGGAGGCGGCTGCCCGGCTCCTCCTCTCGGGGAGCCGGGCCGACGGGCCGGTCACGCTGACCGCGACGGAGGCTCCGACGTTCGAGGAGATCGCCGGGATCGCGGCCGAGGTCGGCGGGCGGCCCGTCGAGCTGCGCGTCCTCGGCGACGACGAGTGGGTCGCCGCGCGCGTCGCGGCGGGTCAGCCCGAGTTCCTCGTGCGCTTCACCCTCGGGATGCACCAGGCGGCCGAGCGCGGCTTCTTCGCGGGCACCGGCCCCGAGCTCGGGCGCCTCCTCGGACGCGAGCCGCGCAGCGTCCGCGACCTGCTCGAAGCCGGACCGGCAGCCGTCGCCGGATGACGCCGGGCGGGCCGACCCGGGCCCCCGCTCGCGTACCGAGGCGCCGCGCCGTCCGTCGAAGCGCCGCCGACGGAGCGGCGTCTCGGCGTCAGGGCGGTTTCCCGGCTCCCCCGCACGACGACGGGAGCCCGCCGCACCGGTGAGGTGCGACGGGCTCCCGGGGAGTGCCGTGCGTCAGCCGCAGCTGCGCGCGCTGTAGGGCGCGGTGGCCGTGGCCGTGACGGTCTTGCCGCCGACCGTGGCCGTGCCGGTGACCGTCGCCTCGCCTGCGGCGAGCTGCGTCGAGCGCACCGTGAACGCGGCGGAGCCGGAGGCGCCCGGCTTCACGCCGGCGATCGTCTTCACGCCCTCCGGGGTGCTGATCGAGACGTCCATCGGCACCGTGTCTCCGTTCCTGCCGACGACCGTCAGCACGACCTTGCCGGCGACGCAGCGCGACGTGGCGGTCGCGCTCACCTTCAGCGAGGACTGCACGGTGACCGTGACCTGCACCGGCATGCGCGACGCGTCCTGCGCGACGCCCGAGACCGTGAAGGTCCCGGCCGTGGCGTAGGCGGCGGGAGCGGCGGCGTCCCAGGCCACGTCGACCGTGCTGGTGGTGCCGGCGGCGGTCGTGATCGTGGCGCGGGGCAGGACCGGCGCGGTGCCGGCCGTGGTCGTCGCGGTCAGCGGAGCGACCGAGGCGACGGCCAGGCCGGGGGCGTAGCCCTCGAGCACCTTCTGGTACTCGGAGCGCGTCACCGGGATGACCGTGCCGTGGCGCGGCTTGCCGCCGTCGGCGTTCTGCGGCAGGCCCGTGCGGAGCTTCGCTCCGAGCGGCTGCCAGGAGTCGCCGTTCGCGAGGTCGTCGGTGCCGAACGGGATGTAGTGGTTCGGCCCGTCGTGGTAGTTCGGCTGGTCGATGAAGAGGAACCAGTCGAGGCCGTTCACGTCGCCCTCGTTGGCGGGGAAGACGTTGGGGCCCTCGCCGCTGGTGAAGGTCTTCCCGGGCTCGCCGTTGGGCAGGCCCGAGGCCACCTTCTCCTTGACTAGCGACCACTCGTCCGCCGGTCCGCCGGTGCCGGGCAGCGAGCCCGAGACGGTGGCCAGCAGGTCGGTGCTCTTCTCCTCGCGGAGGGTCATCGACGCCTCGTCCTTGGTGAAGCGGTAGTAGGTGTCGCCGTCCTTCGCGACCGTCGAGTCGATGGTGCCCTTGCCGGCGCCGCGCTTGACGTCGATCCACGGCTTCGCCTCCGAGAAGGAGGTGAAGTCCTCGGTCGTCGCGTACATCATCTGGTTGTAGGTGACGGAGGCGCGGTCGGCCGTGTTCGTGGTCGGGTACATGTTCGAGGCCCAGAACACGACGTAGGTCTGGAGCTCATCGTCCCAGTACGCCTCGGGGGCCCAGGTGTTGCCGGCGAAGTCGGTGGAGACCTTGACGTGGCGCTGGGCGGACCAGTTCACCAGGTCGGTCGACTCCCAGACCTCGATGTACTTCGAGCCCGACTTCTGCGCGGTGTCGAAGCCGCCGGGGAGGCCGTCGATCTTCAGGTCGGTGGCGAGCATGAAGAACTTGTCGCCCTCGTGCGAGCGGATGATGAACGGGTCGCGCAGGCCCATCGTCCCCAGGTTCGAGGTGAAGACCGGCTTGCCGCCGTTCAGCGTGTTCCAGCTCAGCGCGTCGTTGCCCTTCGAGGCGGCGAGGCTGATGCGCTCGGCGCCGTCGCCCTCTCCGGTGAAGAACGCCCAGACGTACGCCTCGGTGTCGTCGGTGCCGGCGGGGAGCGGCTGCACCCGGAGGGTGAAGTCGCGGGTCCGGGTGGTGGATCCGCTGGTCGCGGTCGCGCGGACGACCACGTCGATCGCGGGGCTCCCGGTCGCGGGGCGGTCGACGTCGATGGTGCGGGTGCCGGCGGCGCTGCCGTCGCGGACGGTCGCTCCGCTCGGGCTGACGACGCTCCAGGCGATGCTCGAGCCGAGCGTGCCGGTGGTGGGCACCGAGACGTTCGTCCGGATGTCGCCGACGTTCGGGATGGCGATCGCGGCGAGGTCGCGCTGGACCTTCGTCGCGTCGTCCAGCTGCGCGGCGACGCGCACCGCGTAGTCGACCGAGCGGGTCTCGGTGCCGACCCTGTAGGTGGCGGTGAGGGTGGCGGTGGCGTCCGGCTGTCCCGCGGCGGGGCGCGTGACGGTCGCGGTGCCGCCGGTGATCGCGACGGCCGCGCTGTTCGACGTCCAGGTGATGCCGACGCCGCTGGCGGTGGTGGGCACCGTGAAGCCGGCGGTCGCCTCCGTGGGCACCGTGACCGACGCGACGGCGCGGTCGAGGGCCTGCGAGGAGTAGAGCGCCTGCACGGAGCTGCTGCTGAGGGCGCTGTCGTAGACGGCGAAGTCGTCCATCTCGCCGTTCCAGCCCGGGTCGTTGTAGGTCGAGCGCGCGATGTACGCGACGAGCGACGGGCCGAACGAGGAGACGTCGCGGGCGATCGTGCTCTGCGAGATCTGCGCGCCGTTGACGTACACGGTGAGCTTGCCGGTCGAGCCGTCGATGACGGTCGTGTAGAGCGAGAGGCCCGAGGGGGTGCGCGCGCCGACGGTCGGGGTGCCCGTCGCCCCGGCGCCGACCTCGGTGTTGTAGGGAGCGCCCGCGTTGACCGAGTTGGTGACGACCGACTTGGTGTAGCCGGAGAGGTTGCTCGGGTTGAGCAGCCAGTAGCCGGAGGAGAACGAGGCGCCGGAGGCGACGGGCGCTCCGACGAACGCGGCGGCGACGTTGCCGGTGCCGCCCTTGTGGGCGAGCCAGGTGGAGAAGGTCAGGTCCTTCTTGCCGACGAGGCCGGCGGTGGGGATCTCGAGGTAGGGGGCGGCCGCGGCGGATCCGCCGGGGAGGCTGATGAGCCCGTTGCGGAACTGGGCTCCGGAGCCGCGCAGCGTCGCGCTGTAGCCGTTGCCGCTGGTGTCGGCGACCGTGGTGCCGGTGGGGGCGGTGTCGAACGTGTAGTGGAGGAGCGGGGTCTCGGTGGCTCCGAAGGCGGAGCTGGGGACCGTGGCGCCGAGCAGCGCCGTGGCGGCGACGGTCGCGACCGCCAGAGCGGTCCTCACCGCCGATCGTGATCGTCTCATGCAGATAGGCCCTCGTGATCGGGTGCGGCGTCGACGCACGATCCGCAGGGCCGCGGAGGTGTGCGTCTTCGCACGGTATGTGAACGTGAACATCCTAGATCGCGGTGCCGGATCCTGACCAGTCCCCGGGAGAGGTCTGCGGGCTCGTGCAGACGTCGGCCGGACGCGCGCGGTTCCTCGCCTCTCGACCGAGGGGCCCTCCTCTCCGCCGACGTTCTGCCGGAGCCGGCCGGGTGGCACGATGTCCGCATGGCCTCCGACCGCCCCGTCCTGCTCGTCGTCGACGTCGCCGACGGCGGCCGCGAGGATCCCGAGTTCGAGATCGAGCTGCAGCTGCTGACCGCGAGCGTCGTCTCGGCCGCCACCGCCGCGGGCTTCGTGGTCGACCGCGTCCCTGCCGAGCAGGCCGGCGCCGCCGAGCTCGAGCGCCGGCTCGCCGCCGCCGACGCCGTCGTGGTCACCGGAGGGGAGGACGTCGACCCGTCCCTCTACGGCGGCCGGCCCGACGACCCGCACCGAGGCCAGTCCTTCCCCGCGGCCGATCGCGCGCAGATCGCGCTCGTCCGCCGGGCCGTCGAGACGCGGACCCCGCTGGTCGGGATCTGCCGCGGGATGCAGCTGGTCAACGTCGCCCTCGGCGGCGACCTCGTGCAGCACCTGCCCGGCGCGGGTCACGTCGGCCGGTCGGTCCCCGGCGAGCACCTGTCCGGGATGGTCGACCACCGCGTGGCGCTCGAGCCGGGCAGCGCCCTCGCTCGCATCCTCGGCGCCGCCGAGCTCGACGTCCGCAGCTCCCACCACCAGGCCGTCGACCGTCCCGGCGAGGGCCTCGTCGTGGTCGGCCGCGCCGACGACGGCACCGTCGAGGCCCTCGAGCACGAGTCCGCGCCGCTCTGGTGCGTGCAGTGGCACCCGGAGGACGCGGGCTCGCGCGGCACCGTGCTCACGGACCTGCTCGAGGCGGCGCTCGCCGCGACCGCTACTTGATCGACCCGCGCATCACTCCGCTGACCACCCAGCGCTGCGCGAAGAGGTACACGATCAGCAGCGGCGCCATCGCCATCAGGTAGGACGCGAAGGCGACGGTGTAGTTCGTGTTGAACTGCCCCTGGAAGACGTACTCGGCCAGCGGCAGGGTGCGGGCGGACGGGTCCGAGAGCACCACGAGCGGCAGGATGAAGTCGTTCCACGCCCACACGCAGGTCAGGATCCCGACGGTCGCGTTCATCGGGCCGAGCAGCGGGAAGATCACCTGCCAGTAGGTCCGCCAGGTCGAGGCGCCGTCGGTGCGCGCCGCTTCCTCGAGCTCGATGGGGATCGAGCGGATGAAGGCCGTGTAGATGAACGTGTTGATCGAGAGCCCGAACACGGCGTAGAGCAGGATCAGCCCGGCCTGGTTGTCCAGGCCCAGCAGGGCCGTCTCCTTCACCACCGGCAGCATGATGATCGGGAACGGCACGAAGACCGCGGCGAGCAGGTAGAAGTAGACGCCCTTGAAGAACGGCCTGTGCATGTTCCGGGCGACCGCGTAGGCGACCATCGAGTTCGAGAACAGCGTCAGCACGACGGCTCCGACCGTGATCAGCGCGGTGTTCACGAAGGCCTGGGGGAAGCGGGTCGCCGTCCACGCCTCGGCGAAGTTGCCCCACGAGATCGAGGTCGGCAGCTCGAACCCGGTGCCGCCGAGCTGGTCGGGCGTCTTCAGCGCGGTCACGACGGCGAAGTAGAGCGGCAGGAGGATCGTCAGCGAGCAGACCGCGATGAGCGCGGTCGCCCACCAGTTGATCCGGTAGGTGTCGCGGGAGGGCCGGCGCCGCCCCTCGGGCTCGCCGAGGGCGATCGCGGTCGTGGGGGTGATGGTCGATGTCATCAGAACGACGCCTCTCTGCGGCTGAGGACTCGGAACTGGATCAGCGAGACCACGATGATGATGAGGAAGTAGAGGACGGCGTTGGCCGTCTGATAGGCGTACTCGCCGCCCTGGAAGCCGCCGCGGTAGATCAGCAGCGTGATCGACTCCGTCGAGGTGCCGGGACCGCCGTTGGTGAGGGCGATGATGTGGTCGAACACCTGGAGGAAGTTCTTCATCGAGATGACCATGTTGATCGTGAAGAAGGAGGCGATCAGCGGGAACGTGATCGAGGTGAACTGCCGCCACCTCCCCGCTCCGTCGAGCGAGGTCGCCTCGTAGAGCTCGCCCGGGATCGTCTGGAGTCCGGCGAGGTAGATGATGATCGAGAAGGCCGAGGCCTGCCAGACCGCCAGCACCACGATCGCCACCCACGCCCAGTCGGCGTTCGCGAGGATGTTCTCGCCGATCACCGGGATCGCGCCGAGGATCTGCGGCAGCGAGTTCGCGAAGAGGTACTGGAACACGTAGCCGATGACCAGGGTCGAGAGCACGTAGGGGATGAAGTAGATCCCGCGGAACGCCGTCTGGAACTTGATCCGCGCGTTGAGGGCGACGGCGATGGCGAGCGAGATCACGTTCACCAGCACGGTCGCCACGATCGCGAAGCCGAAGGTGAACCCGTAGGCCTTCCAGACGCGGTCGTCCTGGAGGAGCGCGAGGTAGTTCGAGGCGCCGATCAGGTCCCAGGAGCCGTAGCCCGCGTAGTCCGTGAAGCTGAAGAAGATTCCGGTGAGGACCGGGACCGTGTGGAGCACGAAGAAGAGCAGGACGGCGGGGACCGTCATCCAGTAGAAGGTCTTCGAGGTGCGGCCGATGGTGCGCTTGCGGCGCGCGGGCGGCGGAGGAGTGGTCGCCACCGCCTGCGCGGCGGCCGTCGTGGTCGTGGTCATGGGGTCACTTCCTGGTCGTGCGTGCCGCGACTTTGCGCCACTCACTGTCGAGGGTCCGGAGCGCCGCGTCGGCGTCCCCGCTGGCGAGGAACGCCTGGAGCGTGGGGTTGAGCGGGATGCTCGCGGGGATCTGGTGGTCGACGAAGCCGATCAGCCGTCCCTGCTCGAAGTAGGGCTGCAGCTCGGCCAGCGTGGGGTCCGAGTTGGGTGCGGCGCCGACCAGCGGCGAGAAGGCGGCCTGGCTCGCGACGTACGGCTCGACGACTCCGGGGGTCAGCAGGAAGTCGACGAAGCGGCGGGCCGCGTCGAGCTTCGGAGTGCCGCGGCCGATGGCGACGGCCACGTCGACGCCCGAGGTGACCCGCGTGTCCGCCGGGTCGTCGAGCACCGGGTAGGGGAAGACGCCGAGGTCGATGTCCGGGTTGTTCGTGCGCACCGGGTTGATCGCCCAGATGCCCTGCGGGTACATGGCCGCCTCGCCCGCGGCGAAGGCCTGGTTGCCGTCGTCGTAGCCGCGGCCGAACGAGCCCTCCTGCGTGTACGAGAAGAGCTGCCCGAGCCGCTCCATCGTCGTCGCGTAGTCCTTCGAGAACGAGACGGGGGAGTCGGGGCCGAGCGCCGCTCCCTCCTCGCGCATCGCGTCGAAGAAGCCGTCCGGCTGCAGCTGCCCGCCGAGCGCGTTGAAGGCGGGGGCGCCGGTCCAGTTGTCGAGCAGGGCGCCGTAGAAGGGAGTGATCCCGGCGGCGGTGAGCGTCTCGCAGACGGCGATCAGCTCGTCCCAGGTGGTCGGCACCTCGATCCCGTTCTCGGCGAAGATCGTGCGGTTGTAGAGGATCCCGTCCGCGTTGTTCGCGAAGGCGAGCGCGTTCACCTCGTTCCCCTCGAAGCTGCCGAGGGCGGCGAGGATGTCGAGGGCCGCCGGGTTCACCCGCTCGACCAGCTCGTCGCCGGTGAAGTCGTGGAACACGCCGGCCTTCGCGAGGTCGGCGTAGTAGCCGCTGCCGTTCAGGGTCAGCACGTCCGGCACCTTGTCCTTGACGAGCAGGGTGCGGATGGCCGTGTCGGGGTCGGGCACGTTGTTGGCGATGACCCGGATGTCCGGGTTGGCCGCCTCGAACTCGCGGATGATCCGCGCGAAGTCCTCCACCGCCTCCGCCTTGAACTGGAAGAAGTCGAGCGTGGTCACTCCGTCGCCGGCGCCGGGGGAGGCGCAGGAGGCGAGGGCGGCGGCGGACGCCGCGGCGAGCGGCACCGAGAGGAACAGCCGCCGGGAGAACCCGGGGGGATGCGGATGAGCGGACATGCGGCGCCTCCTTGCGCGTGGGGACAGGTCTCAGGGCGCGCTCGACCGCGGAGGGCGGTGAGCACGAGCACGACGAGCTGCTCCGGATCGAGGACGGGAGCCTGGAGCCCGACGGTGCCCAGCACGCGGCCGCGGAGCGCGGTCCCGTGCTCGGCCCAGCCGAGCGGCGACTGCCCGGGGCCGCCGAGCGGCGACGTGACCGGGGCGAGCGCCACGGAGTAGGTGCGCTCCGGGTCCAGGCCCGGGAGCGTGATCCGGCCGGGCGGGTAGGTCTCGCCGGTGCGCAGCTGGGTGAAGGTGAAGAGGGCGGCGGAGCGGTCGACGGCGACGACTCCGGAGAGCGAGGCGGCGTCGTCGGCGAGGTCGGCGCGCACGACCGTCCCGGTGTGCAGCAGCGCCCGGTGCTCGCGGTGGAAGGCGACCCAGGCGGTCAGCTCCTCCTCGACGGCGGGGGCGAGATCCGAGACGTCCCACTCGATGCCGAGGTGGCCGGGCAGCGCGGTGCCGGCGCGGAAGGCGAGCGAGTGGGTGCGCTGCGTCGAGTGCGACCGCGGCCCTCCGATGTGCTGCCCCATCAGCTCGGGCGGCACCACCAGCTGGGTGAAGGGCTGGATGGTCTGCCGCTCGAGCGGGTCGATGCAGTCGCTCGTCCAGATGCGGTCGGTGCGGGCGAGGATCCCGAGGTCGACGCGGGCGCCCCCGGAGGCGCACGACTCGATCTCGACGCCGGGATGCCGGGACCGCAGCTCGTCGAGCAGGCGGTAGAGCGCGAGGACGTTCTCGTGGACGGCGGAGCGGCCGGTGGCGGGCGAGACCGCCTCGATGACGTCGCGGTTGTGGTCCCACTTGAGGTACGCGATCGGGTACTCGGTCAGCAGCGCGTCGAGGGCGTCGAGCACGTGCTCGAACGCGCCGCGCTGCGAGAGGTCGAGGACCTGCTGCTGCCGCCCCGAGGCCGGGAGGTGGCCGGCCGGGCCGAGGATCCACTCCGGGTGCGCGCGCGCCAGGTCGGAGTCGGGGCTGATCATCTCGGGCTCCACCCAGAGGCCGAACTGCATGCCCAGGCCGGTGACGACGTCCGTCAGCGGAGTGAGGCCCTCCGGCCAGACCGAAGGGTCGACGGTCCAGTCGCCGAGCGCCGCGGTGTCGTCGCGGCGGCCGAGGAACCAGCCGTCGTCGAGCACGAAGCGCTCGACCCCGATCCGCGCGGCCCGCTCGGCGAGGGCGGTGAGGCGAGCGAGGTCGTGGTCGAAGTAGACGGCCTCCCAGGTGTTGAGGGTGACGGGCCGCGGAGCGACGGGGTGCTGCGGGCGGGCGCGGAGCGACGCGTGGAACCGGGCCTGCAGAGCGCTGAGCCCGTCGCCCCAGGAGCCGTAGGCGACCGGGGTCTCGTAGCTCTCGCCCTGCGCGAGCTCGATCTCGGCGGGCCGCAGCAGCTCGCCGGCCGCGAGGAGCGAGACGCCCTCGACGGTGCGCTCGGCGCGGAGCGAGGTGTCGCCGCTCCAGCCGAGGTGGACGCCGTGCACGAGCCCGCGCTCCCAGCCGAAGCCGGGCGTGCCCGCGGCGAGGAGGAGGGTCGCGTCGGCGCCGGGGCGGCCGCGGCGGGTGCGGCGGGTGTGCTCGCCGATGGTCAGTGGGCGGCGCTGCGGGTGGCGCTCGCGGAGGTGGTGCCCGGTGGTGTCGAGGATCTCGCGCGCGGTCGCGGGGAGCGGGAAGCCGAGCTCGAAGCGCTCGAGGCGGAACGGGCGGGCGTCGAGGTTCTCGACCCGGGCGCGCTGGGTGAGCAGGCCGGCCGCATCGACCTCGAGGTCCACGGTCAGCCGGACGCCCGCGCCCGTGGCGACGGTCCGGAGGGCGGAGCCGAGCGCCTCGATGCTCTCGACCTCGAACCGCTCCGACGCGGCCGCGCGCTCGTGGGTGCCCTCGAAGGTGGGGGCGTGCTGCCAGCCGTCGGCTTCGACGGCGACGAGGCCGAACGGCGCGAAGGCGTCGAGTCCGCCCGAGACGCGCTGGGGGAGGGCGGCGTCGGCGAGGGCGGATAGTTCGGCGGCGGAAAGATCTCCGAGCGCGGCGCCCCAGTGCACGATCGTGGGGAAGGTGACGAGGCGGGCGTCGACGACGACGCTGGTGCCCCCGTCCTGCAGGTGGAAGAGGCGCGATTCCCGGCCGGAGAGGGTCACGGAGTCGTTCGTGG
Organism: Rathayibacter sp. AY1E2; assembly: GCF_002932325.1. Classification (NCBI taxonomy): domain Bacteria; kingdom Bacillati; phylum Actinomycetota; class Actinomycetes; order Micrococcales; family Microbacteriaceae; genus Rathayibacter; species Rathayibacter sp. AY1E2. Next base: position 4,797 of record NZ_PSVO01000005.1, on the reverse strand, counting down.
GGGCGATGCTGCGGTGCATGGCTTATTTCTAGAGCAGAAGTAATAGGGGTGTCAAGAGCGGCAGGAGTGGCCGGATCCGTTCCTGGTTCGGCGCAGTGCCGATAGCTTTGTACCAGGCCGGAAAGAAGGAGCCCCGTGACCGACACCATCGTCGCCGAGGACGCCTCCGGGAGCTCCTCCGAGCTCCTGGCGCGCGAGGTCCTGATCCACGGTCCCGTCTCGCGGGCCGAGCTCGGCCGCCGCCTCGGCCTCTCGCCCGCCAGCCTGACCCGGCTCGCGCGCCCGTTCCTCGACGGCGGCCTGGTCGTCGAGGGCCCCGAGCAGAGCACCGGAGTCGGCCGCCCCGCCCGGCCGCTCGACATCCGCGCCGACGCGCTGAGCTTCGCGGGCGTGAAGATCACCGGCACCGAGGTCCTCGCCGTCCGCACCGACCTGCGCGCGCGGACCGAGCGGGAGCTGGTCCGCCCGCTGCCGGGCACGGAGCCCGCCGACGTGATCGCCGCGATCGTCTCGGTCGTCGACGAGCTCGGCGGCCCCTCCGCTTTCGCCGGCCTGGGCGTGACGCTCGGCGGGAGCATCGGCGCCGACGGCCGGGTGAGCCGCGCGCCGTTCCTCGGCTGGCGCGACGTCGACCTCGCCGCTCCGCTCTCGGCCGCCCTCGGGCTGCCGGTCGCCCTCGAGAACGACGTGGTCGCGCTCACGGGAGCCGAGCACTGGTTCGGGCGCGGCCGCGGCATCCCGCACTTCGCGGTGCTCACGGTCGGCGCGGGCGTCGGCTACGGACTGGTGGTGCACGACCGGGTGGTCGCGCCCCCGGAGGCGGGGCTCGGCCTGGGCGGCCACTACCCGCTGGATCCCACCGGCCCCGTCTGCGAGGCCGGCCACCGCGGCTGCTCGACCGCGATGCTCAGCCTGCCCTCGCTCCTCCGCCAGCTCTTCGTCGCCACCGGCCGCGAGCTGACCCTGGCCGAGGGCTTCGCCGCCGCTCGCGCGGGCGACCCCGGTGCCGAGCGCATCCTCGCCGACTCCGGCACGGCGCTCGGGACGATGATCGCCGCGATCGGCAACCTCTCGATGTCCGGCACGGTGATCCTGGCCGGGGAGGGTGTCGCCCTCTACTCGGAGCAGGCCGCGGTGGTGGAGGCCGCGATCGCGGCCACGCGCGACCCGGACGCTCCGCCCCTGGCGCTGCTCGTCGACGACGGCGGGCTCGTGGAGTGGGCGCGCGGCGCGGCGGCCGTCGCGATCCAGCGGCTGCTGCCGCGGATCGCGCTCGGGACGCTGGGGTAGCGGGGCGCGGGGCGCGGGTGCTCGGGGTGACGGGCTGGCGGGTCTCCGCGCCCAGTGGGCCGTCGGCACGCTCGCCCGGCGGATCTCAGCGCCGCGCGGAGGCTCGGGATGTCGACCCGGCGGGTGTCCGCTCCGGGCGGGTGCTGGGACGCCGGCCTCGCGGGCTAGGCGCCGAGCGCCGAGCCGGGCAGGTCGCTCTGCAGGCCGTCGACGATCCGGCCGAACGCCGCGATCGCCTGGTCGTCGCCGAGACGGCCGGAGTCGACTCCTCCGGCGATGCGCAGGACCTCTGCCCGGCGCTCCGCCCGCTCCACCGCGTCGAGCCCGGAGGCCCCGATCGCTGCGGATGCGCGCACTCGCGCGACGATCGTGCCGACGTGCCATCTGCCGCGTGCCATCTGTCTCCTCCTGAAGTCCCCGACCTTCTTCGGAGGGGACGCACACCCGGATGGGTGCGCGTCCCCGCGTCCTCACCCCCTGTCGCTCCGGCGATGCGTCACGAACGGTCGTCATCCGCCCGCCGTGGCGACCGTTCGTGACGCATCGATCGAGCTGGGGAGGCGGAGCGCCCGCTCGCGGAGAGGGGGCCGGGGCGCCAGAATGACGGCGAGCGGAGGGAGGCACGATGCGACGCCTCCGCGCCCTCGCCACCGCGCTGCTCCTCCTGCCCGCCCTCGCGGCCTGCGCGCCGGGAGGCGCGACGGGCGCCCCGAGCGGCACCGCGGCGGCCACCGTGGCTGCGACCACCGCCACCCCGTCTCAGGCCACCCCCGACCCGGCCCGCTCCTCCGCCGCGTCCGCCCCGGCTCCCGGGGTCACCGTCTCCGTCCAGCAGAACCGCTCCGACATCGCCGGCGGCACCATGGCCTTCGAGGTCCACAACGGCAGCGGCGCCCCGATCGAGGTCACCGCGGCCCGCCTCACCGACCCGCGCCTGGCCGCCCCGCTCACCTGGACCGGCGGCACGGGCGTCCCCGACGGGACCTCGCGAGACCTCCGGGTCGACGTGCCCGAGCCCGCCTGCCCTGCCGCGGAGGCGCCCACCGCGCTCGAGGTCGTCCTCGCCATCGACGGCCACGGCGAGCACGCGTACCCCGCCGACGACCCGTTCTCGTTCGTCGACGCTCTCGCCCGGTCCGGCTGCTTCGCCCGCACCGTCGACGCCGACCTCGCCCTGCGGATCGACACGTCCGGAGGCGCCGCGCACGAGCCGGCGCGCCTCACGATCACCGCCGACGTCCGCGGCGCCCCGATCGTGCTCCGCAGCGTCGACGCCACGATCCTGCTGCAGCCGCCCGACGCCGCCGACGCCTGGACCCTCGACCGCTCCGTGCCCGCCGGGACCCTCGGCTCCGTGGTCCTGGACGCCGTTCCCACCCGCTGCGACACCCACGCGCTCGCCGAGGACAAGGTCGGCACGCGCCTGCCGGTCACCGTCGAGACCGCGGGCCGGCAGGGCACCGTCGTCGTCGCCGCGACCCCCGAGCAGAAGGGCGAGCTCTACGCGTTCATCACCGCGTACTGCGCGTCCTGAGCAGGGGTGGCGGGCGGTCCGGGGACGCGGACGTCGGCGCCGCGGACGCGTCTCGCCGTCCATCTCGGCCGTCACTCGCCGCCGCTCGCCCGCATCGGCAGGTTGCGCCGTCGGCCGCGCCGAGTCCCGCCCGCCGTGGGACGAGCCCGGCCTGCCCCGCCCGGCTCGGCTCGGCTCGGCTCAGCCCACTCGACTCAGCTCAGCCCGGTTCAGCCAGCACCCCGCTCCATTGCGCGCGCCCCAGCCGCGCCCGTCCGCTTCACGCCGGCGCCGTGCTCAGCGCCTGCAGCCCCGTCACCCGCAGCAGGTCGAGCCGCGCCTCGTCCTCGCTGCCCGGCGCCACCGTGTAGACGACGATCCGCAGGTCGGTGCCCGGAGCCGTGAGCACGTCGCAGTCGATCGTGATCGGTCCGACGGGCGTCCGCGTCACCGTCTTCCGGCTCGCGCGGTGCTCGGCGATGCGCGCCTCCGCCCAGCGCCGCTCGAACTCGGGCGACTCCTCGCGCAGCCGGGCGACGAGGGCGGCGAGCGTCGGATCGCGCGGGTAGCGCCCGGTCGCCGCGCGCAGGTCGGCCGCGAGGTCGCTCGCGAAGTCCTCCTCGTGCTGCGCGTCGAACTCGGTGCCCGCGTGTCCGGAGGTGAAGTGCCGCCAGACGAGGTTCCGCTCCAGCCCGGTGAACACCGAGGGGTCGCCGTTCAGGGCGGCCCAGAGCGGGTTCCACAGCAGGATGTCGTGGGCCGCCGTGAACACCGCGAGCGGCACGTCGCCCAGGCGGTCGACGATCCGCTGCACGCCCGGGCTCACGTGCTGCGGCACGACGCCCGGCGAGGGGACGGCGGCACCGGCGACCCGGTAGAGGTGGTCGCGCTCGCTGTCCGTGAGCCGGAGCGCGACCGCGAGCGAGCGGAGCATCGACGGCGACGGGTTCCGCGCGCGTCCCTGCTCGAGCCGCACCAGGTAGTCGACGCTCACGCCCGAGAGCGCCGCCAGCTCCTCGCGGCGCAGGCCCGTGGCGCGGCGGCCCGAGCCCGCGGGCAGGCCGACGTCGGCGGGACGGATGCGGTCGCGCCACGAGCGCAGCACCGTGGCGAACTCCTCCATGCCGCCCATCCTCCTCCGCCCGCCGTCGCCGAGCCAGGTACTGACGGTCCCCCCGTCGAGCGCGGCCTGGTCGAGGCCCGACCACCCGCGCAGGATGGGCGCATGACCACGACACTCATTACCGGAGCGAACCGCTCCCTCGGCCTCGAGACCGCCCGCCGACTCCTCGAGGCGGGCCACACCGTCTACGCCGGCATGCGCGACACCGCCGACGGCGACGCCGCCCGCGCGCTCGGCGCCCACCCCGTGCGCCTCGACGTCACCGATCAGGCGAGCGTCGACTCCGCGATCGCCTCCCTGCCCGGGCTCGACGTGCTCGTCAACAACGCCGGCGTGCTCGGCACCTCGTTCGGCGTCGACGACCTCACCCCGGAGGCGATGGCGGGCGTCCTCGAGACGAACGTCGTCGGCATCGTCCGCGTCACGCAGGCCGCGCTCCCGCTGCTGCGGGCCTCCGCGGCCCCGGTCGTCGTGAACGTTGCGTCCGGAGTCGGCTGGCCGCGCTGGCTGAGCACCGAGGGCCACGACGAGTTCCCCGTCACCGCGATCCCCTACGCGGCGTCGAAGGCGGCGGTCGTCGCGCTCACCGTGCAGTACGCGAAGAACCTGCCGGCGATGCGGATCAACGCGAGCGACCCCGGATACACCGCGACCGACTTCAACGGACACGGCGGGCACCAGACCGTCACCGAGGGCACGGACGCGACCGTCGCGCTCGCCCTGCTCGGCTCCGACGGGCCGACGGGCGAGTTCCACGACCGGCGCGGGCGCATCGAGTACTGAGCGGCGGGGAGGGCGGGCGCGACGGTCGCGTCCGTGCCCTCGGTGACGGTCTGGTGCCCGCCGTGTCCGCTGAAGTCGGTCGCGGTAT
>NZ_PSVO01000048.1:0-3586 GCF_002932325.1 Rathayibacter sp. AY1E2 | reverse complement strand
GCCCGAAGCAGCCGCCCGCCCCGCCCTCGTCCGCGTGGATCGCCGGCGTCCGCGGCTCCGGCTTCACGCTGCTGGTGATGGGGATCATGATCCTCGCGGTGGTCGTGCTCGCCCCGAGCATCAAGAACTTCGTCGAGCAGCGCGCCGAGATCGCCGAGCTGCAGCGCTCGGTCGACGCGGCCAAGACCCAGGCGCAGAACCTCGACGAGCAGCGCACCCGCTGGTCCGACCCGGCGTTCATCCGCGCGCAGGCCCGCGAGCGGCTGTACTTCGTGATGCCCGGCGAGGTGAGCTACCTCGTGCTCGACGACGTGACGCTCGCCCAGCAGGCGCAGCAGCCCGCGAGCGACACGGTGCAGGAGACCCCGAGCGACTGGGCCGGCTCCCTGCTGTCCTCGATCGCGGTCTCGGGCCTCGGCGAGCCGACCGCCGACGAGCTGACACCGACTCCGTAGCTCCCGCCCGGCCCCGTCGCTCCCGCCCGGCCCCGCGTACACTGGAGCGTCCTCCCGGCCGTCCGTCCTCTGGAGCCCCCGTGACCACGCCCCCCTTCGATCCGCCGTCCGAGCGCGACATCGCGGTCGTCTCCGCCCAGCTGGGCCGTCCCGCCCGGGACGTCGTCGGGATCAGCGCACGCTGCGTCTGCGGCGACCCGACGGTGGTCTCCACGAGCCCCCGCCTGTCCGACGGCACGCCGTTCCCCACCTTCTACTACCTGACCCACCCCGCCGCGACGGCCGCGATCTCGCAGCTCGAGGCGACCCAGGTCATGGTCGAGTACAACGCGATGCTCGCCGAGGACGAGGAGCTGCGCGAGGCGTACGCCGCTGCGCACCGGGCGTTCCTGGCCGACCGCGAGAGCGTCGGCTCCGTCCCCGAGATCGCGGGCATCTCCTCCGGGGGCATGCCCTCGCGGGTGAAGTGCCTCCACGCCCTCGCGGCGCACGCCCTCGCGGCGGGCCCCGGCGTCAATCCGATCGGCGATCTGGCCCTGGCCCGCGCCGACTGGTCTCCCGAGCGCTGCGCCTGCAGGCCGCTCGACGCGTAGCCGCTCCTACCGGAGCCACGGAGGCGCCACCACCGGCGCGCTCTTCGCTAAGCTGATTCCCAGTCGGGGTCAGTGCTGCCCACCGCATCGAGAGCGGGCACTTCGCATTGCGTGAGGGTGTTCGCATTGTCCATCCCTCTTGGAGAGTCAACCGTGCCCAGAATCCTGATCGTCGGAGGCGGCTACGCCGGCTTCTACACCGCGTGGAAGCTCGAGAAGCAGCTCCGCCCGCACGAGGCAGAGGTCACGATCGTCGACCCGCTGCCCTACATGGCGTACCTGCCCTTCCTCCCCGAGGTCGCCGCGGGATCGATCGAGCCGCGCCACGCGATCGTCTCGCTCCGCCGCCACCTCAAGAAGACCGCGATCCTCGCCGCCAAGGTGACGAAGATCGACCACGCGAACCGCACCGCGACGATCACCCCGACCGTGGGCGAGCCCTACGAGTTCGAGTACGACCAGATCGTCGTCACCGCCGGCTCCGTCTCGCGCACCTTCCCGATCCCGGGCGTCGCCGACAACGCGATCGGCCTGAAGACGATCGAGGAGGCGACCGCGATCCGCGACCGCATGCTCACGAACTTCGACAAGGCCGCGTCGCTGCCCGCCGGCCCCGAGCGCTCGCGCCTGCTGACCGTCACGGTCGTCGGCGGCGGGTTCGCGGGCATCGAGGTCTTCGCCGAGCTGCGCTCCTTCGCGAGCGCGCTGCTCAAGCGCTACCCCGAGATCGACTTCGAGGAGACGCAGTTCCACCTCATCGAGGCGATGGGCCGGATCATGCCCGAGGTCGCCCTCGAGACGAGCCACTGGGTGCTGAAGAACCTCGACCAGCGCGGCGCCACCGTGCACCTCGACACGCAGCTCAAGTCGGCCGAGAACGGCGTCATCCAGCTGTCGACGGGCGAGAGCTTCGAGTCGGACCTCATCATCTGGACCGCGGGCGTCATGGCGAACCCGTCGATCAAGAACTCCGACCTGCCCATCGAGGAGCGCGGCCGCCTGCGCGTGCGCGCCGACCTCCGCGTCGGCCACGACGACGTGCTCGTCGAGGGCGCCTGGGGCGCCGGCGACGCGACGGCCGTCCCCGACCTCACCGGCGGCGGCGTCGGCGGCTTCTGCGTGCCGAACGCCCAGCACGCCGTCCGCCAGGGCAAGCTCATGGCCAAGAACATCACCGCGGTCCTCCGCGGCGAGGAGCCGGTCGACTACGTGCACAAGAACCTCGGCGCGGTCGCGGGCCTGGGCATCGGCATCGGCGTGTTCCAGTCCGGCAAGATCGCCGTGAAGGGCTTCCCCGCCTGGGTGATGCACCGCGGCTACCACGGTCTCGCCATGCCCTCGTGGGAGCGCAAGTTCCGCGTGGTCTGGGGCTGGTGGAACAACCTCTGGCTCGGCCGCGACATCGCCTCGATCGAGGCCCGCGAGTACCCCCGCGGCTCCTTCGAGACCTACGCGTCGCGTCCGCGTCCGGCGGCCCCGGCCGCCGAGGCTCCGGCCGCGCAGGCCCCGGCGCAGATCCCCGGCCAGGCCGGTGCTCCGGTCCCGGTCGGCGGCGAGCCCGCCAAGTCCTGACACCGCCGCCGGGAGGATCGCTCCTCCCGGTGGTCGCCCCCATAGCCCAATCGGCAGAGGCAGACGACTTAAAATCGTCTCAGTCTGGGTTCGAGTCCCAGTGGGGGCACTCCGTCCGACGCGCCGCTCCCTAGGCGGCGCGGGCGTGCGCGCTGCGTCGAGCGGGCTCGAGCAGCCCGGCCTCGAGGGCCTGGGTGATCTCGCCCGGGGTGCAGTCGGCGCAGAGCACGACGAGCTCCTCCTCGGTGCCGCGGCCGCCGGAGCGGTCGAGGACGACGGCGTCGGTTCCGCAGAGTGCGCATTCGATCATGCGGGTACCGTACGTCCGACCTCCGACATGCGCGCGGCAGCGCCCCGGCGCGTCCCGCCCGGATCCGACAGGGGGCCGGGTGCGCCCCCGGACCGGTCGTCCGTGCGGCGGGAGGAGCCCGGTGTTCGGGAATCGGACGAGGATCCCGCGCGCCCGCGCCGCCTCGCCTAGAGTCGTCACCGGGCGGTTCCGCGCCCGGGCGCCCGCGTCCGGATGCGAGCCGCTCGGTCCACGGCGGGCGCCGGAACGGTCCCGCTTCTCGTGCCCGCGGGCACCGTCATGCACCGCCCGGCGACGGGCGGCCGGGAGGCCCCCATGGGGAAGCTGCTCTACGGAGCCTCGGGAGTCGAGATCGAGTTCGACGACCGCACGCTCACGCACGTCCAGATCGTCATCGCCAACAAGCTGCGCCGCCGCGAGAGCTTCTTCTTCTCCTGGCGGGACGACCCCGCGGTCGGCGACGGCCGCTCGAGCATCTGGCTCGACCCCTCCGTGCCCCTCTACTTCAAGTACTTCGGCGGACGGGTCCCCTCGATCAACCGCACCTGGATCGACCTGCTGACCGTCTCGGCGAACTCGTCCGGCGGGCTGCAGCTCGTGCAGGAGCCGGACGCCGCCCCCACCCCGCCGCCGAAGGGCGAGCAGGGCGCCTGACC
>NZ_PSVO01000047.1:0-4081 GCF_002932325.1 Rathayibacter sp. AY1E2 | reverse complement strand
TCTCGAACGGGCGCGGCCGGGCGGGGGTGGCCGGACGCCGGCCCGGACCCGGCAGGCGTCCGCGCGCCCGTTCGAGAAGCCGCAGCCCCGAGTCCGGCCTGCGTCCACGTGCGCGTTCGAGCAGATCCCGCCCCGACCCCACGAGCGTCCGCGTGAGCCCGAGACGCGGTGAGGTCCCCGAACCCGCCCTCGGCGCACCGGCCAGCACATGGTGATGAGGTGTCCTGTCTGCGCGGTCACCGGTCCTCGGTGCTGGGCTGTGAGTGACGGCCGGAGCCGGGACGCTGCCCACCGCGTGACAGAGGGCCGGATGAACCGCCGGCCCGACGGTGCGTGCTCGCTCCGGTGCGCCTACCGACTCACCGCGTCTCGTGTCAGCTCTGCAGCTCGACCCCCCAGTTCGTCCTCTGGACGTCGGCGTCGAGCCCGCGCAGCTCGCGCGCCACGGCGTCGGCCTGCTCGCGCAGCTCCCGCACCGGCAGCGCGGGGAGGCGGCGCAGCTCGCTCCGGAGCTGGCGGTAGCCGCGCTCGCCGGCGGCCGCGTCGGCCGCGCGGGTCAGGAGGCTGTGCCGGGCGCGCAGGGCCTCGCGCCGGGCGAGCGCCGCGGTCAGCACCTCGCCGGTGGGAGTGGTCGCCGTCGCGTTGGTGAGGTTGATCGCCGTGACCAGCCGCTCGAGCTCGCCCAGTGCGCGCGTGCAGTCGGCGAGCAGCTCGGCCGGGTCCTCGGTCGGCTCCTCCCCCTCCTGGTAGGAGGCGTTCGCGACGATCCGCGACTGGAGAGCCTCGATCCGCTTCTGCAGGTCGGCCCGCTCGAGGAGTGCTTCGGCGAGAGTCATGCGACCAGGCAAGCACACATCGGCGCGACCCGCGCCCCTAGGCTGCGACCGTGCCGCTGCAGAACCATCCCGGAGACGTCGAGTTCCCCGTCCGACCCCGGCTGCGCTACGCGCGGGCGGCCGATGCGCACCGTCGCGGTCAGGGCGCCGGACGCCGCGCCCTCCTGGTGACCGCCTTCGCGGCTCCGGTGGGCCTGGTCGGCTTCGCGTGGGGGCTCGCGCTCGGCGGCGGCGAGAGCGTCGTCGCGTTCACGGCGTTCGCGTTCGCTCTGGCCTTCGGGCTGCTCGCCGCCACGGTCGGCTTCCAGCAGTGGGATGCGCGCGCGCCGCGCCGCGAGCAGCTCGCGTACCTCGGCGCGGCCGGCTCGCCGACCCCGTCCCTCCGCCAGCAGCAGCTGCTCGCGCTCGACGCGGTCAGCGACTTCTCGTTCGCCGGCTGGAACTCCTCCCTCGCGTTCCAGCCCTCCTGGGCCGAGCTCCCGGAGGAGCTGCGGCGCCGCTACGCCGACGGAGCGAAGGGAGCGCCGTGGCAGCAGCTGCCGCTGCATCCGCTCGTCGAGCACCGGGTCGCGCTCGACCGCGACTTCCGCATCGCCTCGGCCGACGACGTGGAGCTGCTGGTCGCCGACGTGCTCACCCGCGGGCCGCTCTCGACCCGCTTCGCCGAGGTCTCGGCCTCCGCCGACGCCGAGCGGATGCGCTCCCGGGTCGCCGCGCTCACGGGCGGCAGCGAGTTCCACCTCCTCGAGCTCGCTCAGGCGGTCGACGGGCGTCCGCCGCTGCTCCTGCTCGCGGGCGACGCCGAGCGCACGATCGGCGCGATCCGCTACGCCTACGTCGCCGGCTACCTCCCGGCGGCGCGCGCCTGGGAGCTGCTGGCCGCGGTCGGCGACCGCGTCTTCGAGCGCTACTCCGGCTGGGACGCCTACTGGGCCGACGCGGCCCTCGCGATCGCCTTCCGCACCGACTCCCTCGGCGCGGTGCAGCACCACCATCGGCTGCGCGCGGAGCTCGCGGCGTCGGGGTGGCCGGCGGCGGCGGTGCCGTACCCGGGCTGAGCGCGGGGCGGCGACGGTGCCGCCGAGCCGGAGCGTCCGGACCGGGGGCGTGCGCCCGCGCGGTGACCTCCGCCGCCCACGGGGCCGTCGACGCGGAGAGCGCTGCGGCCCCGGGGTCAGCCCAGCTTCGAGGCGGGCACCGCCTCGAGGTGGAGCAGGTCGCGGCGCAGGCGCTGCGAGCGGACGTAGCTGCTCAGCACGTGCTCGGGCGAGGGCGGAGAGTCGCTCCCGCTGAGGAGGGCGCGCGCGGTCGTGAGGCGTGCGCGGCGGATCTCGTCGAACACCGTGGTGCCGTTCCGCGCGAAGGTGCGCTGCAGCGTCCGCTTCGGGACGCCGAGGCGCTCGCAGATCTCCTGGACCGAGAGGCGGGGGTCGGTGGACATCGCGGCGATCAGGGCGAGGGCGCGCGTGTAGACGTCCTCGCTGCTCTCGCGCGGCAGCGAGGTCGCCAGCACAGCGCCCGCCAGCTGCTCGACGGCGGCCCGCACCAGGGGGAAGGCGGGGGAGTCGGCGTCGAGGGTGGAGCCGAAGGTCGCGTTGACGGTCGAGAGCAGGATGCCGCGGCTGGCCGCGTCGGCCTCGGTGACGACGGCTCCGCGGTCGGCCGAGTCGACCAGGCCCAGCAGCGGGCGGTCGAGGGCGATCTCGGTGCGGGCGCTCGGGGTGTCGGTCACGATCGTGAACGGGGAGTCGCAGTGGAGGAAGGCGATGTCGCCCGGCGCGACGCGGACCTCGAGCGCCGCCGGATCGTCCGGCTGGATCACGATCGCGCCCTCGAGCGGGATGATCAGGCGGACGCCCGGTCCGATGGCGGAGGTGCGGTGCAGGCGGGCCGGCGAGTGCCAGATCCGGAGCACGTCGACGCCGTCGCTGCAGAGGGTGTCGGCCACGATGCGGAACGCGCCGTTCGCGCGGACGTCGACGCCGCTCTGCGCCAGCCACGCGGCCGCCGCGGTGTCCCGGCGGGACACCCCGCGATCGACGATCGGTCGGCTGCCTTCTGCGATTCCCCTCACGGCGGAGTCCTTTCCTCTGGCGCGTCCTCCGTACGACGCGATCTCTCTACCCTGGCCGATCCGGCCCGGTGGTGAGAAGTCTTCATGCGATCGCATCGTCGCTCACCTCCACCGCAAGGTGTCGGATCCCGCCATCGGGGGACGGAACCGCACCTCCGGGGTGCGCCTCGGATCGACGTGGACCTCGAGCGCGGCGACGTCGGTGAAGGGCCGGTCGTCGCTCGTGCGGCCCCGCAGCACGATGGAGTGGCGGAGCGTCCGCGGTGCCCGCAGGGGCGCGATCGTGTAGTGCGCGACGGCCACGAATCCCGCTCCCGGGGCGACCCGCTCGGGCCGGCCGACGACGGTGACCGGGGCCTCGTCGTAGTCGAGCTCGACGCCCGAGCCGTCGGTGAAGGAGCCGCAGAACAGGGCGAGGTCGTGCAGGGCGGCGGTGCCGGAGTTGTGGAACTGCATCCAGAAGGTGATCACGGCGACGGAGCCGCGGGCGGGCGCGAGCCGCACCGCGCTGCCGTCGAGGACGAGGTGCGGAGGCGCATCGAGCGTCGGAGCTCCGAGCATCAGCCGCGCCGCCTGACGCCCGCCGCCGGTGCGGCCACCGGTTCCGCTGCGCGTCCCGCCAGCTGCAGGAGGCCGCACGCGGCGACCACTCCGACGAGGGCGGCCGCCCAGCTCAGGTCCTGCTGGTCGAACTCCCGGAGGTGCGCCGGGACGCCCGTGAATCCGAGGATCCCCTGGGCCGCGGCGACGGTGGCGAAGGCGAGCAGCGCGGCCGTGGCGGCGACCGCGGCCGGGGCGGGCGGGTCGCCCTCTGAGTCCTGGGCGAAGCGGCGGACGGCGTGCGCGAGGGCGAGTGCGCAGAGGGCTGCGGCGACGAGGGCGGCCGCGGTGTAGGCCGGGCCGGCGGCCAGCAGGAGGAGGGCGCCGACGACGACCCGCAGGCAGGCCGGGAGGACGCCGGGAGCGCTGCATCCGCGCGCGCCCGGGCCTCCGCCGAGGGCCGCGGCGCGGGCGCGGGACTCCTCGAGGCGCCTCCGGACGCCATGAGGACCAGCGGCGCGGAGCAGGGCGGTCGCGCCCGAGGCGAGCAGCGCGACGCCGACGAGCAGGGGGAAGACGAGGGCGGCGGCGGGCAGGGCGCCCACGACGAGGAGCGCGGCCGCCGCGGCGA
>NZ_PSVO01000046.1:3057-4899 GCF_002932325.1 Rathayibacter sp. AY1E2 | reverse complement strand
TGGTGTGGAGGCGGGATGTGTCCGATTCTTGAGAACTCAACAGCGTGCACTATGTTCAATGCCAATTTTATACCCCGGCCTTGATCTTCGGATCGGGTTGGGATTCCTTTGGAAATTGATGTCAGCTTCCGGCTTTCGGGTCGGAGAGATGTCTTATTTGCTAGAGGTCAAACTTGACTCTCCTTCTCTTCGGGGTTGGGGGTCGTAATTTTTTTACGGAGAGTTTGATCCTGGCTCAGGACGAACGCTGGCGGCGTGCTTAACACATGCAAGTCGAACGATGAAGCCCAGCTTGCTGGGTGGATTAGTGGCGAACGGGTGAGTAACACGTGAGTAACCTGCCCTTGACTCTGGGATAAGCGCTGGAAACGGCGTCTAATACCGGATACGACCTGCCCCGGCATCGGGTGCGGGTGGAAAGTTTTTCGGTCAAGGATGGACTCGCGGCCTATCAGCTAGTTGGTGAGGTAATGGCTCACCAAGGCGACGACGGGTAGCCGGCCTGAGAGGGTGACCGGCCACACTGGGACTGAGACACGGCCCAGACTCCTACGGGAGGCAGCAGTGGGGAATATTGCACAATGGGCGAAAGCCTGATGCAGCAACGCCGCGTGGGGGATGACGGCCTTCGGGTTGTAAACCTCTTTTAGTAGGGAAGAAGGGCTTCGGCTTGACGGTACCTGCAGAAAAAGCACCGGCTAACTACGTGCCAGCAGCCGCGGTAATACGTAGGGTGCAAGCGTTGTCCGGAATTATTGGGCGTAAAGAGCTCGTAGGCGGTTTGTCGCGTCTGCTGTGAAAACCCGAGGCTCAACCTCGGGCCTGCAGTGGGTACGGGCAGACTAGAGTGCGGTAGGGGAGAATGGAATTCCTGGTGTAGCGGTGGAATGCGCAGATATCAGGAGGAACACCGATGGCGAAGGCAGTTCTCTGGGCCGTTACTGACGCTGAGGAGCGAAAGCGTGGGGAGCGAACAGGATTAGATACCCTGGTAGTCCACGCCGTAAACGTTGGGAACTAGATGTGGGGACCTTTCCACGGTCTCCGTGTCGCAGCTAACGCATTAAGTTCCCCGCCTGGGGAGTACGGCCGCAAGGCTAAAACTCAAAGGAATTGACGGGGGCCCGCACAAGCGGCGGAGCATGCGGATTAATTCGATGCAACGCGAAGAACCTTACCAAGGCTTGACATATACCGGAAACTTCCAGAAATGGTTGCCCCGCAAGGTCGGTATACAGGTGGTGCATGGTTGTCGTCAGCTCGTGTCGTGAGATGTTGGGTTAAGTCCCGCAACGAGCGCAACCCTCGTTCTATGTTGCCAGCACGTCATGGTGGGAACTCATAGGAGACTGCCGGGGTCAACTCGGAGGAAGGTGGGGATGACGTCAAATCATCATGCCCCTTATGTCTTGGGCTTCACGCATGCTACAATGGCCGGTACAAAGGGCTGCGATACCGTAAGGTGGAGCGAATCCCAAAAAGCCGGTCTCAGTTCGGATTGAGGTCTGCAACTCGACCTCATGAAGTCGGAGTCGCTAGTAATCGCAGATCAGCAACGCTGCGGTGAATACGTTCCCGGGCCTTGTACACACCGCCCGTCAAGTCATGAAAGTCGGTAACACCCGAAGCCAGTGGCCTAACCGCAAGGAGGGAGCTGTCGAAGGTGGGATCGGTGATTAGGACTAAGTCGTAACAAGGTAGCCGTACCGGAAGGTGCGGCTGGATCACCTCCTTTCTAAGGAGCATCTGGACACCGCAGGGTGTTCCAGGCGCCAGATCAAAGCGAATGTCTTTGCTGGTAGCTCATGGGTGGAACATTGAACTAGGTGCTCGGTGAGATTG
>NZ_PSVO01000046.1:1681-2959 GCF_002932325.1 Rathayibacter sp. AY1E2 | reverse complement strand
ATACCCGGCAGGGGTTGCATGGCCGGGGTTGTGGGACTTTTCGTTCCGGTCTGCCGGCCGGTGAACGTTACAGCGCATCATAGACGAACAGGTTTGAACGCCTGGCCAGAGCGGGTGCGAGCCCCGTAGTCGAAATGGTGTTATGGCGTGAAGAGTATCCCAAGTAGCACGGGGCCCGAGAAATCCCGTGTGAATCTGTCAGGACCACCTGATAAGCCTAAATACTCCCAGATGACCGATAGCGGACAAGTACCGTGAGGGAAAGGTGAAAAGTACCCCGGGAGGGGAGTGAAATAGTACCTGAAACCGTTTGCTTACAAACCGTCGGAGCCTCCTTGTAGGGGTGACGGCGTGCCTTTTGAAGAATGAGCCTGCGAGTTAGTGCTCTGTGGCGAGGTTAACCCGTGTGGGGCAGCCGTAGCGAAAGCGAGTCCGAATAGGGCGATTCAGTCGCAGGGTCTAGACCCGAAGCGAAGTGATCTATCCATGGCCAGGTTGAAGCGACGGTAAGACGTCGTGGAGGACCGAACCCACTTCAGTTGAAAATGGAGGGGATGAGCTGTGGATAGGGGTGAAAGGCCAATCAAACTTCGTGATAGCTGGTTCTCTCCGAAATGCATTTAGGTGCAGCGTTGCGTGTTTCTTGCCGGAGGTAGAGCTACTGGATGGCCGATGGGGCCCAAAAGCTTACTGACGTCAGCCAAACTCCGAATGCCGGTAAGTGAGAGCGCAGCAGTGAGACTGTGGGGGATAAGCTTCATAGTCGAGAGGGAAACAACCCAGACCACCAACTAAGGTCCCTAAGCGCGTGCTAAGTGGGAAAGGATGTGGAGTTGCACAGACAACCAGGAGGTTGGCTTAGAAGCAGCCACCCTTGAAAGAGTGCGTAATAGCTCACTGGTCAAGTGATTCCGCGCCGACAATGTAACGGGGCTCAAGCACGCCACCGAAGTTGTGGCATTGACATTAGTGGTAGGCCTTCGTGGTCCAGCCGTGTTGATGGGTAGGAGAGCGTCGTGTGGCGAGTGAAGCGGCGGTGTGAACCAGCCGTGGATGCCACACGAGTGAGAATGCAGGCATGAGTAGCGAAAGACGGGTGAGAAACCCGTCCTCCGGAAGACCAAGGGTTCCAGGGTCAAGCTAATCTTCCCTGGGTAAGTCGGGACCTAAGGCGAGGCCGACAGGCGTAGTCGATGGACAACGGGTTGATATTCCCGTACCGGCGAAGAACCGCCCAAGACAATCCAGTAGTGCTAAGTATCTGAATCCCTTTGATGA
>NZ_PSVO01000046.1:0-1583 GCF_002932325.1 Rathayibacter sp. AY1E2 | reverse complement strand
GATCCCTTCGGGGTGAAGCGTTGGGCCTAGCGTACGACCCCGTGCTGGTGCGTTTAGCGTATTAACAGGTGTGACGCAGGAAGGTAGCCGAGCCGGGCGATGGTTGTCCCGGTCTAAGGATGTAGGGCGAACGATAGGCAAATCCGTCGTTCATATAGCCTGAGATCTGATGGGTAGACGCAAGTCGAAATCGGTGATCCTATGCTGCCAAGAAAAGCATCGACGCGAGGTTCTAGCTGCCCGTACCCCAAACCGACTCAGGTGGTCAGGTAGAGAATACTAAGGAGATCGAGAGAATCGTGGTTAAGGAACTCGGCAAAATGCCCCCGTAACTTCGGGAGAAGGGGGGCCTGAGGCGTGAACGGACTTGCTCCGGGAGCGTTCGATGGCCGCAGAGACCAGTGGGAAGCGACTGTTTACTAAAAACACAGGTCCGTGCTAAGTCGCAAGACGATGTATACGGACTGACGCCTGCCCGGTGCTGGAAGGTTAAGAGGAACGGTTAGCCGCAAGGCGAAGCTGAGAATTTAAGCCCCAGTAAACGGCGGTGGTAACTATAACCATCCTAAGGTAGCGAAATTCCTTGTCGGGTAAGTTCCGACCTGCACGAATGGCGTAACGACTTCCCAGCTGTCTCAACCGCGAACTCGGCGAAATTGCATTACGAGTAAAGATGCTCGTTACGCGCAGCAGGACGGAAAGACCCCGTGACCTTTACTATAGTTTGGTATTGGTGTTCGGTGTGGCTTGTGTAGGATAGGTGGGAGACGTTGAAGCGGGCACGCTAGTGTTCGTGGAGTCATTGTTGAAATACCACTCTGGTCACTCTGGATATCTAACTTCGGACCCTAATCGGGTTCAGGGACAGTGCCTGATGGGTAGTTTAACTGGGGCGGTTGCCTCCCAAAGAGTAACGGAGGCGCCCAAAGGTTCCCTCAACCTGGTTGGCAATCAGGTGGCGAGTGTAAGTGCACAAGGGAGCTTGACTGTGAGACTGACAAGTCGAGCAGGGACGAAAGTCGGGACTAGTGATCCGGCAGTGGCTTGTGGAAGCGCTGTCGCTCAACGGATAAAAGGTACCTCGGGGATAACAGGCTGATCTTGCCCAAGAGTCCATATCGACGGCATGGTTTGGCACCTCGATGTCGGCTCGTCGCATCCTGGGGCTGGAGTAGGTCCCAAGGGTTGGGCTGTTCGCCCATTAAAGCGGTACGCGAGCTGGGTTTAGAACGTCGTGAGACAGTTCGGTCCCTATCCGCTGCGCGCGCAGGAAATTTGAGAAGATCTATCCCTAGTACGAGAGGACCGGGATGGACGAACCTCTGGTGTGTCAGTTGTTCCGCCAGGAGCACCGCTGATTAGCTACGTTCGGAACGGATAACCGCTGAAAGCATCTAAGCGGGAAGCCGGCTTCGAGATGAGATTTCCATCCCTTCGGGGGAGAGGCTCCCAGCCAGACGACTGGGTTGATAGGCCGGATGTGGAAGACAGGACTAAAGACTGTCGGAGCTGACCGGTACTAATAAGCCGATAACTTGATAATCACTACACTCATACCGTTGTAAAGGCTGGTAGGAGTGGTC
>NZ_PSVO01000045.1:0-5065 GCF_002932325.1 Rathayibacter sp. AY1E2 | reverse complement strand
GGGTGGAGCGGGTGGAGCGAGGGTGCACAGAGAGGTCTCACGGGTCGGCGGCTCGGCGGGGGACCGGGCTCGGGAGCAGGGGAAGCGGCTATGTCACCAGGCGGGGGTGGGAGACCCGTCAGACGGGCCTCCGAAAGCGCTCCGAATAACAGTACGGTAACGAGCGGCGCGTGTCACGCCCGATCGTGTCCGTCTGTGATCGCTAGACCGCCTAGGAAGTGGTCCCCGGCGCGTAATCGGGCGCATCCGGAAGGCCGAAGACGCGCTCGAGCGTCTCGATGCCGGAGTCGTGCAGGTACCCGGAGAGCTGGGTCCCGACGTACCGCAGGTGGTACGGCTCCGACTCGTACCCCGTGATCGGAGTGGTGTCGGACTTGTAGCGCACGAGGAAGCCGAAGCGGTGGGCGTTGGCGCCGACCCACTGCCCCTCCGGAGTGTCGCCCCAGCAGATCTCGAGCGCGCACGCGCCCGACGCTCCCACCACGTCGACCGCCCAGCCGGTCTGGTGCTCGCTGTGCCCCGGGCGCGCACTCGTCGCATCCGCTCCCGCCTGTCCGCGCGAGGACACCCAGCCCGCGTAGACGCTGACCTGGGTGTCGTAGGAGCGGTAGGCGCTCTGCACGGCCAGTGAGAGGCCGGCCTCGGAGCGGGCGGCGGCGAAGAGCGGGACGAGGGCGTCCGCGGTCGCCTGGCGCATCGGCTGCCGGTTGACGTAGGGCACGTCGGGGAAGGTCAGGTCGGCGGGGACGTAGTCGACCGGCGCGAGCGTCCGCAGCTTGTTGACGACGACCCAGGTGCTCGCCGGGTCGTCGACGGACTGCGCGGTGAGGTCGATCCCGGGGGCGGTGGGAGTGGGTGTGGGAGTCGGAGTGGCGGTCGGCTCCGCTGTGGGCGCCGAAGTGGTCGCGGCGGCGGAGGGCGACGGAGCGGGCGGCGCCGTCGAGGGGGTCGGCGAGGGCGCCGGCGCTCCGTTCCCGATGGCGGCTCCGACCCCCAGCGCGGTCAGGCCCGCCGCGGCGGCCACACCCCCGATGACCAGGGCTCGGCGGCGGACGGGGCGCCCATCGGTCGGCTCGTTCTCGTTCGACGTCATCCTCCGAGCCTAGACAGACCCGTTCCTGCGCATCTGCTGAAGCACCGGCGATCGGTTCTGTCCACCCGTGCCCCTCCACGCGGGTCGCGCATATCCTCTAAGGATTCACATAAGCAGACCCCCTAGCTTGAGTGACAGCCACGACTCCGCGTGCGACCGCCCCCCCGGCCGCACGGCCCCCCACGGAGCCGTCGATGGAAGGACCCCATGCTCCGACCCCTCACCGCACCCTCCGTCCCTCTCGCCGCCCTCGCTCGGACGCTCGAGATCGGCGACGAGGGCGGCCTGACGGCCGAGATCAGCGGAGTGACGCTGATCGCCTCCGACGTCGAGCCCGGCGACCTCTTCGTCGCCCTGCCCGGGGTCAACCGCCACGGGGCCGAGTTCGTCGAGCAGGCCGTGGCCCGCGGCGCCTCCGCCGTGCTGACCGACACCGCGGGCGCCGATGCCGCGCGCGCGACCGGTCTGCCCGTCCTCGTGGTCGACGACCCCCGCTCCCGCCTGGGCGCCGTCGCCGCCGCCGTCTACGGGACGGCCGAGCGCTCCCCCGTGCTGCTCGGCGTGACCGGCACCAACGGCAAGACGTCGACCGTCCACATGCTCGAGGGGATCCTCCGCCAGCTCGGCGTCGTGCCCGGCCTCAGCTCGACCGCTGAGCGTCACATCGGCGACACCTCGGTGACCAGCGGCCTGACCACCCCGGAGGCGACGGAGCTGCACGCGCTCGTCGCCCGCATGGAGGAGGAGGGCGTCGGCGCGGCCGCGATCGAGGTCAGCGCCCAGGCGCTCACCCGCCACCGCGTCGACGGCGTGGTCTTCGACGTCGCCGGCTTCACGAACCTCAGCCACGACCACCTCGACGACTACGGCGACATGGACACCTACTTCGGCGAGAAGGCCCAGCTGTTCCAGCCCGATCGCGCGCGCCGGGCCGTCGTCTCGCTCGACTCCCCCGCGGGCGCGCGCCTCGTCGAGGTCGCCGGCGTGCCGGTCACCACGATCACCTCCCTCCCGGGCGTCGACGCCGACTGGACCGTGACGGTGCTCGAGCAGGAGTTCGGCCGCACCCGCTTCCGGATCGGCAACCGCGAGGGCCGTGCCATCACGACCTCCGTCCCGATCATCGGCACCCACATGGCCGCCAACGCCGGACTGGCGATCGTGATGCTGATCGAGTCCGGTCGGCCGATCGGCGAGATCCGCGCCGCGCTGCACCGCGACGGCGGAGTGGACGCCTCCCTCCCCGGCCGCACCGAGCGCGTCTCCGGCGACCGCGGCCCCACGGTGTACGTCGACTTCGGACACAGCGCCGACGCCTTCGCGCGCACACTGGAGGCCGTCCGCGAGGTCACGCCCGGCCGCGTGATCATGGTGTTCGGCGCCGACGGCGACCGGGACGCGCTCAAGCGCCCGGCGATGGCCGAAGCCGCCGTCCTGGGCAGCGACGTGCTGGTCGTCACCGACCACCACCCGCGCTTCGAGGACCCGGCCTCGATCCGGCGCACCCTCGTCGGGGCCGCCCGCGCCGCACGTCCGGACGCCGAGATCCACGAGGTCGACGACCCCAAGCGCGCCATCCGCGTCGCCGTCTCCCTGGCGCACGAGGGCGACGCCATCCTCTGGGCCGGTCCTGGGCACCAGAACTACCGCGACATCCTCGGCGTGCGCACGCCGTACTCGGCCCGAGCCGAGGCCCGCGCAGCGCTCCGTGAGGCCGGCTGGGCGGATGAGGCGGTCCCCGCTCCGGCCTGAGGCACGGCCCCGGCACGGCGGCCCTGAGATCCCGTTCAGGCTCGCCGGACGCTCTGTCGCGCTCTCCGCACGCGGTGTAACTTTGCGCAGCACGCAACGTTTGCGGCGGATCGCCGTGCCTGGACGCGTCCGCCAGACAAGGGGACCACCGTGGCCGACTCCGCCTCCGCTCCATCCGCTCCGACCTCGACGCCGTCCGGCGCCGTGATGTCGCACCGGCAGATCCTGTTCGTCATCTTCGGGCTGATGGCGGGGATGTTCCTCTCCTCGCTCGACCAGACCATCGTCGGCACCTCGATGCGCACCATCGCGGACGACCTCGACGGCCTCTCGCAGCAGGCGTGGGTGACCACCGCCTACCTGATCGTCTCGACGATCGCGACGCCGATCTACGGCAAGCTCTCCGACATCTTCGGACGCCGCCCGCTCTACCTGATCGCGATCGTGCTGTTCCTGATCGGCTCGACGCTCGCCGGCTTCTCGACCTCGATGCTCGGCCTCGCGGGCTTCCGCGCCGTGCAGGGCCTCGGCGCCGGCGGGCTCATGTCGCTCGCGCTCACGGTGATGGGCGACATCCTGCCCCCGCGCGAGCGCGCCAAGTACCAGGGCTACTTCCTGGCCGTCTTCGGGATCTCCAGCGTCGTCGGACCGCTCATCGGCGGCCTGCTCGCCGGCACCCCCGAGATCCTCTTCATCACCGGCTGGCGCTGGGTCTTCCTGATCAACCTCCCGATCGGCGCCGTCGCGCTCTTCATCGTCGTGCGGTTCCTCCACCTGCCCAAGCCCGCCGGCAAGCGCTCGGTGCGGATCGACTGGTGGGGCGCCTCCCTCGTCGTCATCGCCGCGGGACCGCTGCTGCTGATCGCCGAGCAGGGCCGCGAGTGGGGCTGGGGCTCGCCGATCGCGTGGGTCTGCTACATCGTCGGCGCGCTGGGCGTCATCGGCTTCATCGCGGCCGAGCGGATGATGGGCGACGACGCGCTCATCCCCCTCAAGCTCTTCCGCTCGCCGACCTTCTCGATGGCGACCGTGCTGGGCGTCCTCGTCGGCTTCGGCATGTTCGGCGGCATGATGGCGATCCCGCTGTACCTGCAGCTGGTGAACGGCGCCACGCCGACCGAGTCCGGCTTCCTGATGCTGCCGATGATCCTCGGCCTGATGATCGCCTCGATCGTCTCGGGTCAGATCATCTCGCGCACGGGCCGCTACCGCGCCTTCCCGATCGTCGGCACCTTCCTGATGTCGGCCGCGTTCTTCTACTTCACCTTCGTGACGATCGACAAGCCGGTGATCTTCATGATGGGCGGGATGCTGATGCTGGGCCTCGGGCTCGGGCAGATGATGCAGACCCTCACCCTGGCCTCGCAGAACTCGGTCGACGTGGCGAACATGGGAGTCGCGACCAGCGCCTCCACGTTCTTCCGCCAGATCGGCGGCACCCTGGGCACCGCCGTGATCTTCTCGGTGCTCTTCAGCCGCATCCCCGACACCATCGCCGCGGCCTTCAAGAACCCGGCGCTCGCGGCGGATCTGCAGCGGGCCGTCACCGATCCGGCCGTCGCCGCGGACCCGGCCAACGCCGGGATCCTGAAGCTGCTGCAGTCGCAGGACACCGCGGCGATCGGCTCCGCGCTCGACGGGGACACCTCGTTCCTCAACACCGCGGACCGCGCCCTGTCGGCCCCGTTCCTGACCGGGTTCAACGACGCGACCGTGACCGTGTTCCAGGTCGCGCTGGGCGTGGTCCTGCTGGCCTTCGTCCTCTCGTGGTTCCTCAAGACCCCGCCGCTGCGAGCGAAGTCGGCCATGCAGGAGGCGCACGACCTCGCGGCCGAGGACAGCGCGGAGGAGCTGCGCCGCACGGACCCGCAGCTGGCCGCGCGCGCCGGGGCCGACCTGGCCGCGGGCAGCATCGAGCCGGACGTCCGGACGGACTCGATCCGCACCGCTCCTCCCCGCGACGGGCACGGCGCCCACCGGGCCTGATCGGGAAGCGCCGACCGGCCCGCGTCCTGCGCTCCGCTCCTCTCCTCCGAGGCGCCGCCTCCGCCGCCCGGACACCGCCCTCACCGCGGTGTCCGGCCGGGGAGGCGGCGCCTCGCGGTCGTCCGGGGCGCGATGTCCCGCGTTCCGGGGCGAGAGAGCGCTCCACCGGGGCTCTAGGATGGTCGGACCGCTGCCGAAGGAGTCCGCAATGAGCGCCGCCCCCACCCCCTCCCC
>NZ_PSVO01000044.1:0-5295 GCF_002932325.1 Rathayibacter sp. AY1E2 | reverse complement strand
GCACGACGACGCCCCAGTCGCCGAAGGAGACGGTCAGTCCCCGGCGGCGCGGCACGACGACCGCGTAGGGCCGCAGCGTCGGCAGCGGGAACCGCGGCTCGACCCGACGGAGGCCCGCTCCGAGCCGGCCGCGTCCGAGGACCGCGACGCCGCCGGTCGCCTCCGCCTCGACGTGGGCGAGTGGTGCCACCGCGACGCGCCAGAGGGCGTCGACCCCGCCGATCGCGAGGGCGACGGCCGCCGAGCCGCCGACGAGGACCGCGAACGTCAGCAGGAGGCCGTCGCCGAGCGCAGCCGCATCGCGTTCGGCCTGCGTGGCGAGCAGCACGACTCCCCACACGATCAGGAGCACCAGGCCGGACAGCGCGATCGGCGAGTCGGCGAGGCGGCCGAGGGCCCTGCCGACGGCGTCCCACGGCGACGGGCGGCGACGCGGACGGGGCATGCCGGTACCGTACCCGGCGGCCGGGCCGCTCCTCCCACCGCGGGGCCCCGCTGCTCCCGGGCGTGGGGACGCGGCCCCTCCGATGCGGGATGCGAGGATGGGCGGGTGTCTGAGCGAAGCCGTCCGTCCATCTTCTGGTTCCTCGCGGCGGCGGTGATCCCCGTGATGACCGCCTCGGTCGACCTGCGGATCCGGAACGGCGACAGGATCCCGAGCACCGGGGCCTTCGTGTTCGCGCCGAACCACTACAGCGAGATCGACCCGATCATCACGGGCTGGACCCTGTGGCGCGCCGGCCGCGCACCGCGCTTCCTCGCCAAGGCCTCGCTGTTCTCGGTGCCCGTGCTCGGCTCGATCCTGCGCGGCTCCGGGCAGATCCCCGTCGAGCGCTCGGGCTCGGTCCGCGGCAGCGAGCCGCTGAAGACCGCCAAGGCTCTCGTGGACGAGGGCCGCTCGGTCATCATCTACCCCGAGGGCACCCTCACCCGCGACCCCGAGCTCTGGCCGATGCGCGGCAAGACGGGAGCGGTGCGGATGGCGCTGCAGTACGGGCTGCCGGTCGTCCCGGTCGCGCACTGGGGTGCGCAGCAGCTGATGGGCCGCTACTCCAAGCGGATCACCCTCTTCCGCCGCAAGCGCGTCGACGTGATCGTCGGCGACCCCGTCGACCTGTCCGCCTTCCGCGGACGCAGCCTCGACTCCGCCACACTCAACGAGGCCTCCGCGGTCGTGATGGCGGCGATCACCGCCCTGCTCGAGGAGCTGCGCGGCGAGGCGGCGCCCGAGAAGCGCTGGAACCCCTCCGAGCACAACCAGAAGGGCACGGGTCGCTTTGAGTCCGAGAAGTAGGAAGGCGCCCATCCCCGTGCCCCGCCGCGTCGCCGTCCTCGGCGCCGGCAGCTGGGGCACCACGTTCGCGAAGATCCTCGCCGACGGCGGCTCCGACGTCGTGATGTGGGCGCGCCGCGCCGAGCTGGCCCGCGAGATCACCGAGGCCAAGCGCAACAGCGACTACCTCCCCGGCATCAACCTCCCGCGCAACATCCGGGCCACGCCGCGCATCGAGGAGGCGCTGGAGGGCGCGGACCACGTCTACCTCTCCATCCCGTCGCAGTCGCTGCGGAGCAACCTCGAGGCGATCACGCCGTTCCTCACCGAGCGCACGGTGCTGGTGAGCCTGATGAAGGGCGTCGAGAAGGGCACCGGCCAGCGGATGAGCGAGGTGATCGCGCAGATGCTGCCGGTCTCTCCCGACCGGATCGCCGTCGCCTCCGGGCCCAACCTCGCCCTCGAGATCGCCAAGGAGCAGCCGACCGCGGCGGTCATCGCCTCCGAGAGCCTCGTCACCGCGCAGGAGGTGGCCCTCGCGGCGACCAACCGCTACTTCCGCTCCTACGTCAACACCGACGTGATCGGCACCGAGTTCGGCGGCGTGCTGAAGAACCTCATCGCCGTGGCGATCGGCATCGTCGACGGCGTCGGCTACGGCGAGAACACGAAGGCGTCGATCATCACGCGCGGTCTCGCCGAGATGACGGACTTCGCGGTCGCGTACGGCGGACGGGCCGAGACGATGGCCGGACTCGCGGGGCTCGGCGACCTCATCGCGACGTCGAGCTCGTCCCTCTCGCGCAACAACACGGCCGGGCGCCTGCTCGGCCAGGGCTACAGCTTCACCGACGTGGTGAAGTCGATGCAGCAGACGGCGGAGGGGCTCGCCTCCGTCGCGCCGGTCCTCGAGCTGGCGCGCGCCAGGGGAGTCGACATGCCCATCGTCGAGCAGGTGTCGCAGGTGCTCGCCGGTACGCTCGATCCGAAGGACATCGCGCCGCACCTGACCACGGATTCGGACGAGCCACAGGGTGAGAGGAACCTCGATGACCAGCAAGCTCCGCGTGGCCGTTCTGTTCGGGGGGCGCTCCAGCGAGCACTCGATCAGCTGCGCAACGGCGGCCGGGGTGCTGCGGGCGATCGACCGTGACCGCTTCGAGGTGATCCCCGTCGGGATCACCTCCGACGGCGCCTTCGTGCTCGAGGAGGACCGTCCCGAGAAGTTCGCTCTCGACGCCGCGTCGCTGCCCCGTGTCGAGGACGACGGCTCCCGTGTGCGCTGGCCGGAGTCGGCCCTCTCGCGTGAGCTCACCGTGACGACCGAGGACGGCGCGACCCGCTCGCTCGGCGAGGTCGACGTGGTGCTGCCGATCCTGCACGGCCCGTGGGGCGAGGACGGCACCGTCCAGGGGATGCTCGAGCTCGTCGGGCTGCCCTACGTCGGCTCGGGCGTGCTCGCGTCGGCGCTCGGCATGGACAAGCACTTCACCAAGACGGTGCTGCGGGCCGCGGGCCTCGCGGTGGCGCCCTGGTACCTCGTGACCGAGGCGGAGTGGCGCGCCGACCCGGGCGACGCCTCCTCGGCCCTCGACGAGCTGGGCCTGCCCGCGTTCGTGAAGCCGGCGCGGGCCGGCTCGAGCGTGGGCGTCAGCCGGATCGACGAGCGCGAGCAGCTCGAGGCCGCGCTGGAGGAGGCGTTCGCGCACGACTCGCGGGTGCTGATCGAGTCGGGCATCGTCGGCCGCGAGGTCGAGATCGGCGTGCTCGGCGGCCGCCGCGGTGCTCCGGCCCGCGCCTCCGTCGCCGGCGAGGTGGTCGTCTCCGGCCGCGGCTTCTACGACTTCGAGGCGAAGTACCTCGGGGCGTCCGGCATCGAGCTGGTCTGCCCGGCCGACCTCACCGACGGCGAGCTCTCCGAGATGCGGTCACTCGCGATCCGCGCCTTCGACGCGATCGGAGCCGAGGGCCTCGCCCGGGTCGACTTCTTCCTCACCGCCGACGGCTTCGTCGTCAACGAGATCAACACCATGCCCGGCTTCACGCCGGTCTCGATGTTCCCGCGCATGTGGGGCGCGAGCGGCGTGGACTACCCGGACCTGATCAGCGAGCTGCTCGACTCGGCGCTCGACCGCGTCCCGGTCGCCGCCCGATGACGCCGGCGCTCGCGCTCCGCGTCGAGGCGGGCGCGGCCGCGGCGCCCTTCGAGCAGATCCGCGAGCAGATCACCGCTCTGATCGCCGCGGGCGAGCTGCCGGTCGGCACGCGGCTGCCGCCGGTGCGCGCGCTGGCCGAGACGCTGGGCGTCGCCGCGGGGACGGTCGCCCGCTCCTACCGGGAGCTGGAGTCGGCGGGCCTGGTCGAGACGCGCGGCCGGGCGGGCACGGTCGTCGCGGGAGGCGTGGACGCGCTGGAGCGCGAGCTGCAGGCCGCGGCCGCCGTGTTCGCGTCCCGCGCGCGCGAGCTGGGGGCGACCTCCGATGGTGCGCTCACCGCAGCGAGTCGAGCCCTCGGCGTCTGACCGCTGAGACTCAGCCGGTGGGCGTGTCCGTCGGATCGAGGGTGTCGGCGTCCGAGACGTCGGTGCACTCGCGCGTCTGCGGGACGTAGGAGACGGCGTTCGCGAGGTCGAGCGCGGCGGAGGATCCGGACGCGCGGCTCTGGTCGACGGTGATCTCCACCGCGGGATCGCGACCGTAGGTGGTCAGCGTGTAGATGTCCTCGTCCTTCTGCGTCTCGTCGATGATCCAGTCGACTCCGCTGACGTTCACGCAGAGGTCCGTCGTCGGGCCGGGCACCTCGACTCCGCAGTGGAGGATGACGGCGGCCGGGGTGCCCCAGGCGGCGGTGCCCTGAGCGTTCGTCTCGCGCTCGGGCTGCTCCGCGACCACGTCGGGCAGGCGCACCGAGACCTCGGCGCAGCCGGTGCTCGTCGCATCGGCGGCGGGCTCGAGGGCGACGCTGGCCGAGCAGCCCGAGAGCAGCAGGACGGCGGCGGCGGCGAGAAGGGGGGAGCGGAGTCGGCGGGGGGACATCGCCGTCAACGCTAGCGTGTGAACCATGGCAGAGGATCGGAGTCCCACCCTGGCCGAGCTCAGCGAGGGCGAGGTGCTCGCGAGGGTGCTGGCCCGGCTCGGCGGCCCGGGCGCGGAGACCCTGGTCGGGCCCGGCGACGACTGCGCGGTGCTGCGCGCTCCCGACGGCCGCTTCGTGGTGACCACGGACATGATGGTGCACGGCCCCGACTTCCGGCTGGCCTGGTCGAGCCCGGCGGACCTGGGCTGGAAGGCGGCGGCCTCGAACCTCGCCGACGTCGCGGCGATGGGGGCCCGTCCCACCGGGCTCGTCGTCGCGCTCGCGGCGCCCCAGTCGCTGGGCGTCGACGTGCTGGAGGGGATCGCGGGCGGACTCGCCGCCGGCTGCGCCGCGATGGCGCCGGGATGCGGAGTCGTCGGGGGAGACCTGTCCGCCTCCGCGACACTGACGCTCTCGATCACGGCGTTCGGCTCGCTCGACGGACGACCGCCGGTGCTCCGCAGCGGTGCGAGGCCGGGGGACGTGCTCGCCGTGGCCGGCCCGCTGGGACGAGCGGGGCTCGGGCTGCGCCTGCTGTTCGAGCAGGCGCGGCGGGACGGGGAGCCGTCGGCCGACCTCGCCGCCCGGCTCCGCGAGCGGCATCCGTCCCTCCTCGAGGCGCAGCTGCGCCCGACCGCGCCGATCTCCGCGGGCGAGGCCGCGGGCGGGACCGCCACCGCGATGATGGACGTCTCGGACGGCGTGGTGCTCGACGCCCGTCGGATGGCGCGTGCGAGCGGAGTGGCGATCGACCTCGATGCCGCGGCGGTCGACGTGCACGCGCGCGGGCTCACGGGCGTGGAGGGCGTGGACCTCGACCTGGCGAGGGCGCTGGTGCTGGGAGGCGGCGAGGACCACGCGATGCTCGCGTGCTTCCCGCCCGCCGCGGCGCTGCCGGAGGGCTTCGTCCCGCTCGGGGTCGTCCGCGAGGGGGACCCGGAGGTGCG
>NZ_PSVO01000043.1:0-6045 GCF_002932325.1 Rathayibacter sp. AY1E2 | reverse complement strand
GTCCTCGGAGGCTAGGCGGGGCGGGGCGCGGCGTCCGCCCGTTGACTTCCCAGGTGCGCGGCCGTGCTCGCGGGTCCGGGGGCGTTCGCCGACTCGAGGTCCGTTCTCCTCCGGCTCCTGCTCCGTTCTCCTCCGGCTCCCGCGACTGTCCAGGAGTTGTCGCACTCGAGCTCGAGTGCGACGACTTCTGCGCACTCGGAGACGACCGCTGGGACGGGCCCGGCGGCTCCGCGACCACGCGGAAGTGGCCGTACTGGAGCGCGAGCACGGCGACTTCGGAGGACTGGCGACCGGCTCGAGTGCGCGGGTCCGCGAGTGCTCAAGAGTTGTCGCAGTCGACGCCGAGTGCGACGAGTTCTGCACAGTGGGCGAGGCTCCGGGGTGAGGGCTTGCGAGTGCTCAGGAGTTGTCGCAGTCGACGCCGAGTGCGACGACTTCTGGACAGTGGGGGAGGCTCCGGTGTGAGGGCTTGCGAGTGCTCAGGAGTTGTCGCAGTCGACGCCGAGTGCGACGAGTTCTGGACAGTGGGGGGCGTCCGAGCAGGGTCAGGGACCCCGGCAGCACTCGTCAGGGACCCCGGCAGCACCCGTCAGGGACCCCGGCGGCACGCATCCGGGGCCCCGCGGCGCGCGTCGCGCCCGGCACCCGCGACCTAGGGTGAGGGCATGCATCCGCTCGACGCCCAGGACCCGCTCGCGCACTGCCCCGAGCTGTTCGTCCGCACCCCCGAGGTCCGCTCCTACCTCGACGGCAACTCGCTCGGCCGGCCGCTGCGCGCGAGCGTCGCCCGGCTCGCGCGGTTCGCGGAGGAGGAGTGGGGCGGCCGCCTCATCCGCGGCTGGGAGGAGGGCTGGCTCGACATGCCGCTCGAGGTCGGCGACGCCCTCGGCTCCGCGGTGCTGGGAGCCGCGGCCGGGCAGACGGTCGTCGCCGACTCCACGACCGTCCTGCTCTACAAGCTCGCCCGCGCGGCGATCGCCCGCCAGGCGGAGCAGGGGCGCGACGAGATCGTCGTGGACACCGATAACTTCCCCACCGACCGGTACGTGCTGGAGGGCATCGCGGCCGAGACCGGCAGCACGCTCCGCTGGATCGACTCCGACCCCGGGAGCGGCGTCGGCCCCGACGACCTCGCCCCCGTGCTCGGCGAGCGGACGGCACTGGTGCTGCTCAGCCACGTCGCGTACCGCTCGGGGTTCCTCGCCGACGCCGCGGCGATCACCGCCCAGGCGCACGAGGCCGGCGCGCTCGTGCTCTGGGACGCCTCCCACTCCGTCGGCTCGGTGCCGCTCGAGCTCGACGAGTGGGGCGCGGACCTCGCGGTCGGCTGCTCCTACAAGTACCTGAACGGAGGCCCGGGGGCGCCCGCGTGGGCGTACGTCGCGTCGCGGCACCAGGGCTCGCTCGCGCAGCCGGTGCAGGGCTGGATGGGCGTCGCCGACATGTTCGAGATGGGACCCGGCTACCGTCCGGCCGAGGGGATGCGGCGCTTCCTCAGCGGCACCCCGCCGATCACGGGGATGCTCGCGATGCAGGACATGATCGCGCTGATCGCCTCGGTCGGCATGCCCGCGGTGCGCGCGAAATCGGAGGCGATGACGGCGTACGCGCTGGAGCTGGCCGACGCGTGGCTGGTGCCGCGCGGGGTGCGGGTGGCGACTCCGCTCGATCCCGCCCGGCGCGGCTCGCACGTGACGATCGCGCACGAGTCGTTCGCCGGCCTGGTCCCGCGGCTGCAGGCGGAGGGGATCGTGCCGGACTTCCGCCGACCCGACGGCATCCGGATCGGCCTCTCGCCGCTGTCGACCACCTTCGCCGAGCTGGAGCTGGGCATGGCGGCCATCAGGGACGCGCTGGACTGAGCGGGGCGGGGCTCGGCGGGGCGGCTGTCCCCGGCCCCGCCGGCGCCCTCACCGCGCGTCGCGCGTCCGGCGGGTGCTCTCCTTCTGCAGGGCCTCGACGAGCTCGGCCTTCGTCATGCGCGAGCGGCCGGAGACGTCCAGGCGCTTGGCGAGGTCCATCAGGTGCGCCTTCGTGGCGTTCGCGTCCACTCCGCCCGCCGTCTCGCCCCCGGGGGAGCGGCCGTGGCCCTCGGCGCGGGAGTCGGAGGGGCCGCTCTCGGCCTTGCGCTCCCAGTGGTCGCCGACCTTCTCGTACTCGTGCTTCAGTGCGGCGAAGGCCGTGCGGTGGGCGCGTTCGCCGTCGCCGTAGCTGTCGACGGCCGAGTCGTGCGCGGCCGACCAGAGCTTCTGCGCGTGCTCGTCGGAGCGCTCGATGGTGGACGGGATCTGTTCCTCGCGGGGCATGGCGGCCTCCCTCTCGTCCTCCGACGCTACGTCGGGTCGGAGGCGCCGGTCACCCCGTTGACGAGCGCTCGGCGGGCGCCTCCGTCCCCGGAGCGCACTCGGGAGGCCGCTGCCGGTGTTCTCACCGGGCCGACGCCGATGATGGGGCGATGTTCATCCCGACCAGAGCCGCCGGTCTCGAGGCGCTCGACGACTTCGTCGCCCGCGCGGGCTCCGCCTACGCTCGCGACCGCAACCACGACCTCGGACCGTCCCGGGACAACGTCTCCGGACTCTCGCCCTACCTCCGCCACCGCCTCGTCACCGAGCGGGAGGTCGTCGCCGCGGTCCTCGCGCGGCACCGCCTGACCGCCGCGGAGAAGTTCGTCCAGGAGGTGTTCTGGCGCACCTACTGGAAGGGCTGGCTCGAGCAGAACCCGGACGTCTGGCGCCGCTACCGCCGCGAGGTGGCGGACTCCTCCGCGGGCGATCCTCCGCCCGGGTACCTCGACGCGATCGGCGGACGCAGCGGCATCGACGTGATGGACGCGTGGGTGAGCGAGCTCGTCGAGACCGGGTACCTCCACAACCACACCCGCATGTGGTTCGCGAGCATCTGGATCTTCACCCTCGGACTGCCCTGGCAGCTCGGCGCCGACTTCTTCTACCGGCACCTGCTCGACGGCGACGCCGCGTCCAACACCCTGTCGTGGCGATGGGTCGCCGGCCTGCAGACTCCGGGCAAGACCTACCTCGCCTCCGCGTCCAACATCGCGCGCTACACGGAGGGGCGCTTCTCGCCGAGCGGCCTCGCCACCACGGCCCCCGCGCTCACCGAGGAGCCCTTCCCGCCACGGGCACCGCTCGAGCAGGACGACGTCGTGGGGATCGTCGGCGCCCGCCCCGGCCTCCTGCTGCACGAGGAGGACCTCGAGGCGGAGAGCCTGCTCGCCGAGCAGCCGGGTCTGGCCGAGCGCCTCGTCGCGTGCGCCGTCGCCGGGGACGCGGGCGGGCGCTCGCCGTCCGGAGTCTCCGACGCGGTCGCCGCCTTCACCGCCGCGGCGCTCGCCGACGCCGCCGAGCGCACCTCCGACTCCAGCGGTCGGCCGGCGCGGGTGCTGGCGGGCGCGCGTGCCGCGACGGTCGTCGACTGGGCGGTCTCCGAGCGGATCGACACCGTGG
Source organism: Rathayibacter sp. AY1E2 (assembly GCF_002932325.1). Lineage (NCBI taxonomy): Bacteria > Bacillati > Actinomycetota > Actinomycetes > Micrococcales > Microbacteriaceae > Rathayibacter > Rathayibacter sp. AY1E2. Next base: position 2,578 of record NZ_PSVO01000043.1, on the reverse strand, counting down.
TCGTTCCGTACGCGCCGGTCGGGCCCGTCGGCGAGCGGGTGGAGGCGCTCCGCTCGGCTCTCGCCGACGAGGGGGTCGCGCTCGTCACCGTGCGCCGCCGCTGGGACGGTGCGGCGTGGCCGTCGGCGTCGCGGGGGTTCTTCCCGTTCCGGAAGCGGATCCCGGCGCTGGTGCGCGACCTCGTCGAGCCCGCCGACGCGGCACGCCTGTTCTGAGCGGCGTCCTGTGACCCGCGTCCTGTAGGCCGCGTCCTGCATCCCGCATCCCGCATCCCGCGAGCCGCGAGCCGCGAGCCGCGAGCCGTGTCCTGTGAGCCCCGTCCCGCGACCCACGTCCGGTGAGCCCCGTCCCGCGGAACCTGCCTGGTCCCGCGGGGCGGGTGCCGCTCAGCCGAGCAGGCGGTCGCGGAGGAAGTCGCTCGCGAAGCGGCCCGAGGGGTCCCACTCGGAGCGGAGGGTGCGCCACTCCTCGAGGTGCGGGTAGAGCGGCGCGATCTCGTCGGCTCCGGCGAGGAAGTGCTTGCCCCAGTGCGGCCGGGCGCCGAGCGGCAGAAGCGCGCCCTCGACGGCGGGGAGCACGGCGTCGACGCCGGCGCGGTCCTTCTTGAAGGTGAAGTGCACGCCGACGCTGTCGCGGCCCCCGGCGGGGGAGAGCCACTGGTCGTCGCCGGCCATGGTGCGCAGCTCGGTGATGAGCAGGACGTCGTCGATCCGCTCGCCGATCGCGCGCAGCGCCACGATCGCCTCGCGGACGTTCGAGCGCGGCACCATGTACTCGCTCTGGATCTCGTCGCCCGCGCTCGGCTCGCGGTCGAGGCGGAAGTGCGGCAGGCGCTCGGACCACGGTCCGACAGAGCCGCCGAACGGGTTCAGGTTGGAGTCGACGCCCTCCGAGACGGCGAAGAGGCTCGCGGAGGCGGCGACCGCGCCCAGGTGCGTCGCGTCGACGTCGGCGACGGATCCCGCCGCCACCTTGGTCTTCAGCCACAGCTGCTCCACCGTCGGCGAGGACCAGTGGGTCATGAGGCTGACGCTGTAGGCGGAGGAGGTGATCGCGTCGAAGTCGTCGAGCACGCGCTCCCAGGGCAGGTCGACGAACGCGTCCTGGCGGACGTCGAAGGTCGGCTGGATGTCGAGGGTCACGCGGGTGACGATGCCGAAGGCGCCGAGGCCGACGACGACGCCCTCGAAGCCCGGCTCCCCGCGGCGGATCGTGCGCAGCGAGCCGTCGGCGGTGACGAGCTCGAGGGCCGAGACGGCGGAGGAGAGGTTCGCGTTGCGGTCGCCCGAGCCGTGGGTGCCGGTCGCGATGGCGCCGGCGACCGAGATGTGCGGGAGCGAGCCCATGTTGTGCAGGGCGTAGCCGTTGCTGTGCAGGTGTGCGGCGACGACGCCGTAGCGGGTGGCGCCGCCGACGGTGACGGTGCTCGCCTCGGCGTCGATCACGGGGTCGGAGGCCAGGCGGCCCAGGTGCAGCAGTGCGCCGGGGGTGTCGGGCAGGGAGTTGAAGGAGTGGCGGCTGCCGAGGGCGCGGACGCGCTCGTTCTCGCGGACGAGGCGCTGCACCTCCTCGACGGACTCCGGCTCGATGATGGCGGCGGCGCGGTACTCGTAGGTGCCCGCCCAGTTGCTCCGTGAGGTCATGGATCCATTCTGCCGGGTGCTCAGGGGATTTGTTGTTGGTTGCAACGAATGGCCTGGTAACGCACGGGACGCGGCAGGACGGAACGGCGTGGATTTTGTTCGGGGCGCGCTCCGGGCCCCTGACGGGAGGGCGGCGATGACCGCGCGCAGACGATCCCGCTCCGATCTGTTCCGGGTGAGCGTGAGCCTCCTGGTCACGATCGTGGTGGTGCTGCTCGTCCTGGCGACGGGGACGCTCGCTCCGGGCGACGGGGCCGTCGATGCGACGGCGACCCTCGTTCCGGTCTCTCTGCTCGGCCGGCCGCTCTCCACTGCCCTCTCCGTGGGCTGGAGCGCCGCCTCGTACTCGCGCCTCGACGAGCAGGCGCTGCGGAGTACCGCCGAGGAGGAGGCGCGCGGCGAGCGGCGCCTCCTCTCGCGGATGGCGGGAGCGACCGGGGCGACCGGCACGACGCTGTCGGCGGCGGTGCCGGCGATCGTGGTCACGGTGGCGATCGTGGTCACGGTGGCGATCGCGCAGAGGACGGAGTCCCGCAGCGAGCCCCTCTCCATCGCCGCCGCCCTGCTCGCCGTCGCGAGCTCGTGGGTGCTGATGGTCTTCTCGGTCGCACAGGCCTGCCTGCGCCTCGAGTCGCGGTCGCCCCGGCGGTCGCAGGTGCGCTCCGCCTTCGAGGAGGCGCCGCACTTCAGTGACGACGCGACCCTCGCGCTCCTGCTGTCCACGATGGCGGCCACGGTCTCGGCCGAGATCCGCTCGAGAGAGGGCTGGCGCCTGGTGCGCGCGAACGTCGTCATCGCGTCCGCCTTCGACTCGGTCATCATCGCGATGAAGGTGTCACTGCTGTTCGGCGGACTCGCGGCCTGAGACGGCGGGAGCGGAGCGTCAGGCGGAGCCGGGGGCAGTGGGGTCGGGGCGGGTTGGAGCGGGCCGGGTT
>NZ_PSVO01000042.1:0-8096 GCF_002932325.1 Rathayibacter sp. AY1E2 | reverse complement strand
CGGCGACCCGGAGGACCGGCGCCTCCAGCGAGAAGAAGGCGCGCTCGGTGACGGTCGCCGCGATCTCGGAGCCGAGGCTCACGTTCGCGGACGCCTCCTGCGCGACGACGAGCCGACCGGTCCTGCGGACCGACGCGAGCAGCGGCTCCCAGTCGATCGGGGAGAGTGAGCGCAGGTCGACGACCTCGACGCTCGTGCCCTCCTCGCCGGCGAGCTCGGCGGCCTGGAGGAGGACGGCGACCATCGGGCCCCAGCCGACCAGCGTGACCTCGGTGCCCGGGCGGACGACGCGGCTGGCGTGCAGCGGCGCGGCGGATCCGCTGAGGTCGACGTCGCCCTTGGGCCAGTAGCGGCTCTTGGGCTCGAAGAACATGACGGGGTCGTCCGAGGCGATGGCCTCCTGGATCATCCAGTAGGCGTCGTTCGGAGTCGACGGGCTGACCGCGCGCAGGCCCGCGGTGTGCGCGAAGTACGCCTCGTTGCTCTCCTGGTGGTGCTCGACCGCTCCGATGTGCCCGCCGTAGGGCACGCGGATGACGACGGGCATGGTGATCGCGCCCTCGTGGCGGTTGGTCATCTTGGCCAGCTGCGAGGTGATCTGGTCGAACGCCGGGTAGATGAACCCGTCGAACTGGATCTCGCAGACCGGGCGGAAGCCGCGCATCGCGAGCCCGATCGCGGTGCCGACGATGCCGGACTCGGCGAGCGGCGTGTCGAGCACGCGCTTCGCCCCGAACTCGGCGTGCAGGCCCTCGGTGATGCGGAAGACGCCGCCCAGGGGTCCGATGTCCTCGCCCATCAGGAGGACTCGGTCGTCCTGCGTCATCGCGCGGCGGAGGCCGGCGTTGAGCGCCTTGGCCATGGACATGGACTCGAGCTGCGACCCGGTGAGGGTCGGCTGCGCGGCCGTCGTGCTGGTGTCGATCGTCATCACTCGCCTCCGAACGATTCTTCGTAGCGCTGCAGCCACGCCTTCTGCTCCTCGACGAGCACGTGCGGCTCCGAGTAGACGTGGTCGAACATGACGCCCGTGGGCGGGACCTCGAGGGCGAGGAGGCGGCGGCGGATGTCGGACGCGAAGTCCTTCGCCTCCTCGTCGACCTCGTCGAAGAAGGACTGCTCCACGCCCTCGCTCCGCAGGAACGCGGCGAAGCGGGTGATCGGGTCCTTCGCGACCCACGAGGCGAGCTCGTCGTCGGTGCGGTACTTCGTCGGGTCGTCGCTCGAGGTGTGCGCGCCGATCCGGTACGTCAGCGCCTCGATGAACTGGGGACCGCCGCCGGAGCGCGCGTCCTGCAGGTGCTTGGCGGTGACCGCGTAGCTCGCGAGCACGTCGTTGCCGTCGATCTGCACGCCGGGGATGCCGAAGCCGGAGGAGCGGAGGTAGAGGGGGCTGCGCGACTGCGTGGCCACGGGGACCGAGATCGCGTAGTGGTTGTTCTGGAGGAAGAAGACCTCGGGAGCCTGGTAGCTCGCGGCGAAGACCATCGCCTCGCTGACGTCGCCCTGGCTGGAGGCGCCGTCGCCGAAGTAGACGACGACGGCCGCGTCCTTCTCGGGGTCGCCCGTGCCGGTCGCTCCGTCGAGGGTGAGGCCCATCGCGTAGCCGGTCGCGTGCAGGGCCTGCGAGCCGAGCACCAGCGTGTAGAGGTGGAAGTTCCCGTTCGTCGGGTCGGTCGGGTCCCAGCCGCCGTGCGTCGTGCCGCGCAGGAGCGCGAGGACGCCGAGCAGGTCGATGCCGCGGATCTTGCCGACGACGTGCTCGCGGTAGGAGGGGAACACGTGGTCCTGCGGGCGCATCGCGAACGCGGAGCCGACCTGCGCCGCCTCCTGCCCGTGGCTCGGGACCCACAGTCCGAGCTGGCCCTGGCGCTGCAGGTTCGCGGCCTCGGTGTCGAAGCGGCGGACCACCGCCATCTCGCGGTAGAAGGAGCGGTGCTGCGCCTCGTCCACCCCGTCGAGGTAGGAGGCGTACTGCTCGGCCGCGGGGGTCGGCGAGAACCGCCCGTCCGCGGAGAGGAACTGGACAGTCGGCGACTCCGTGCTGGTGGCTACCACCCGACTAACCTATCCGTCTCGCGGGGTGGCCCTCGGGGAGGGAAGCCACAATCTCGGCCGCCGCGCTGAGGAGCTTGTCGACAGAGCGCGCCTCGCCGACGGAGACGCGGATCCCCTCCGGCGGGAACGCGCGGACCACGACCCCGGCGCGCTCGAAGACCTCGGCGGCACGCGCCGTGTCCTCGCGGGTGTCGAACCAGAGGAAGTTCGCCTGCGACTCCGGGATCGTCCAGCCCTGGTCGAGCAGCGCCCGCCAGAGGTCGTCGCGGAGGCGGGTGATGCGGTGGACGCGCTCGAGGAGCTCCTCGCGGTGCTCGAGGGAGGCGACCGCCGCGGTCTCGGCGAACCGGGTGACCGAGAGCGGGATGGCGGTGGAGCGGGCCGCGTCGAGGATCCGCGCGTGGCCGATCGCGTAGCCGACGCGGAGGCCGGCCAGGCCGTACGCCTTGGAGAAGGTGCGGGCGATCACGAGGTTCGGGTAGCGGCCGAGAAGGCGGGTGCCGTCCACGGCCCGCTCGTCGTCGACGAACTCGGCGTAGGCCTCGTCGAGGAGCACGAGGACGTCGCCCGGGACGCGCTCGAGGAGCGACTCGACGTCGTCGGCGGTGGCGACGGTGCCGGTGGGGTTGTTGGGGCTGCAGACGATCAGCAGGCGGGTGCGCTCGGTGACGGCCTGCGCCATGGCGTCGAGGTCGTGAGTGTCGTCGGCGCGGAGCGGCACGCGCACGCTGGTGGCGCCCGCCGTCGTGACGAGCGAGGGGTACGCCTCGAACGAGCGCCAGGCGTAGACGACCTCGTCGCCCGGGCCCGCCGCCGCGGTGATGAGCTGGGCGATGACCGCGACGGAGCCGGCTCCGACGATCACCTCCTCGATCGGGACGCCGTACTCCGCGGCGAGCGCTGTGCGCAGGGCGGTCGCCGCCGCGTCCGGGTACCGGTTGAAGTCGTCCACCTCGCGGACCCGCGCGAGCACGGAGGGCAGCGGGTCGAACGGGTTCTCGTTGGAGGAGAGCTTGAAGGCGTCGGCGGCGGCCGCGCGGCCCTGCTTGTAGGCGGGGAGCGCCAGGATCTCGGGGCGGAGGCGGACGGGAGGCTCCTGCTGGTCGGTCACCCGCCCCATGCTAGGCGGCGCGGCGGCGGGCGCCCCGCCGTTCCGCGCGCGCCGTCCCCCGCCCTCGACGGGTGTGCGCCGGCCCCCCTTCCCACCGGTCGAGCGCCGCCGGTGCGGCCCGGAGGTGCGGCCGACCCGGGTCTCGGATGCGCGAACCGCCCCACTGACCGGCGCCCACGGCGGCCGTCCCCCGATTAGGGTGCAGTGATGCGGAGTCGAGGGCGAGCCGAGCGGCGCGGGGGTGCGCGCCCGCTTCTCCGGGGCGCCACGGCCGCGATCGCCCTGCTCGTCGCCGCCGGCGCGCTCACCGGATGCACGCCCTCCGCGGAGGGCACGCAGGCGACCCCGACTCTCCGCGAGACGTCCATCGACGTCGCCGCGCCTCCGGCCTACACCGCCGCGCGCGAGGCCGGCCTCGCGCTGCGGGACGACTCGCTCGCGCTCCTCACCGCGACCGACGGCACCGTCGCGGGCGCGGCCCGCACCGATCTGCTGGTGGCGATCGGATCCCTGAACGCAGCGCTCGAGGGAGTCTCGGCCGACGCCATCACCACCGCGACGACCGCGGCCGGGGAGCAGCGGACGGCGCTGGCCGAGCGCGTGCTCGGCCTCGCCACGTCGACCCTCGCCTCCGGTCGCGGATCGACGTCCCGGCGGGCGGTGCTGACCGACGCGGTCGAGCAGCTCCGGAGCGCTCTCGCCTCGGGAGCCGCGGTCGCTCCGCTGGCCGTCGCCGTGATCGAGGCGCGCGAGCCGCTCGTCCCGGAGCCGGGCAGCGGATTCGCTCCTCCTCCGCGCCCCGCGCCTCCCGCAGCTCCCCGGCCGACCAGTGCGCCCGAGCCGACCCAGGAGCCGACGCCCGATCCCCCGGCTCCGGAGCCGGCTCCCGCGCCCGCCCCCGAGCCGACCGAGGCCCCGCAGCCGACGGCGGAGCCCCTGCCGCAGCCCGAGCCCACCGCGGTGCTCCCTCCGCGGACCTGCGCCGACGACCCCCGCCTCTGCACTCCTGCGCCCGAGCCGACCATCGGCGGGCCCCTCACCTGAGCCCCGGCTCGCGGCGCGCCCCGCCTGCGGGGATAGTGGAGGCATGAGCAGACTCCTCCTCGGCCTCCTGACCAACGCCGTCGCGATCTGGCTCACGACCCTGGTCGTGGCGGGCGTGCGCGTGGACCCGTACGAGGAGGGCCCCGCCGCGGCGGTCCTCACGTACCTGCTGGTGGCGGTGATCTTCGGCGTCGTCAATGCCGTCGTCGGCGGAGTGGTGCGGGTGGTCGCGTTCCCCCTGTATGTGCTGACGCTCGGCCTGGTCTCGTTCCTCGTCAACGGCCTCCTGCTGCTCGTGACCGCCTGGATCAGCGGCCTCTTCGGCTTCGGCCTCGTCGTGGACGGCTTCTGGTGGGGCGTGCTCGGCGCCCTCGTGCTCGCCCTGGTGAACTGGTTCATCGGCCTCCTCCTGCGCCCCTTCCTCCGCCGCCGTCAGGACTGACACCGCGGCCTCGGCAGTCAGCATCGGCCACGCCGCCGCCGCCCGGGAGGCGTCGCGCGCCATCGGTGGACGACGGCCGCGATCGGCCTGCTGTGGAGGAGCCGCGGTGCGCCATGATGGGCGGGTGACCCCCGACTCCCCTGCGCCCTCGGCCTTCGCCGTGTGCTTCGTCTGCACCGGCAACATCTGCCGGTCGCCGATGGCCGAGGTGGTGCTGCGCTCCCTGGCGGAGCAGGCGGGGCTCGGCTCCGCGATCGAGATCAGCTCGGCCGGCACCGGCGAGTGGCACCTCGGCGAGCACGCCGACAGCCGCGCCCTCGCGGCGCTGGAGCGGCACGGCTTCGACGGGGGCCGCCACCGCGCGCAGCTCTTCGACCCGTCCCGCTTCGCCGAGTTCGACCTGGTCGTCGCGCTCGACCACGGGCACGAGCGCGCGCTGCGCTCCTGGGCGCGCACCGAGGTCGACCGGCAGAAGATCCGCCGCCTGCTCGACTTCGAGCCAGGCCTCTCCCCGCAGGGCGACGTCCCCGACCCCTACTATTCCGATGCGGCGGCGTTCGACTCGGTGCTCGCGCTGATCGAGCGCGCCTGCCGGGCCCTCTTCGCCCAGATCGAACCAGGACTGCGCGGCAACCGCTCTGTCCGCCCCGACTCCACCGACGCGCGCGCCGCCCTCGCGCAGGACACCTGAGAACCGGAAGGCACCACCGCATGACCTCGCTCCCCACCCAGCCGCTGAGCCCTCTCGACGGCCGCTACAGCGGTGCCGTCTCGTCGCTCGGCGAGTACCTCTCGGAGGCGGGGCTGAACCGCGCGCGGGTGCACGTCGAGGTCGAGTGGCTGCTGGCGCTGACCGACCGCCGCCTCTTCGGCTCCGAGCCCGTCGACGCGGCGACCGCCGAGGAGCTGCGCCGCCGCGCCCGCGACTTCGGCCAGCCCGAGATCGACGAGCTGGCCGCCCTCGAGGCCCGCACCCGCCACGACGTGAAGGCCGTGGAGTACCTCGTCCGCCAGTGGCTCGAGGAGCTCGGACTGCAGCGCATCGCCGAGCTCACCCACTTCGCCGCCACCAGCGAGGACATCAACAACCTCTCCTACGCGATCGTGGTCCGTCAGGCCGTCGGCGAGATCTGGCTGCCGAAGCTGCGCTCGGTCGTCGCGTCGCTCCGGGAGCTGGCCGTCCGCTACCGCGACGAGTCGATGCTCAGCCGCACCCACGGCCAGCCCGCGACCCCGACCACGATGGGCAAGGAGTTCGCCGTCTACGCGTACCGGCTCGAGCGGGTCGTCGCGCAGATCGAGGCGACGGAGTACCTGGGCAAGTTCAGCGGAGCGACGGGCACGTTCGCCGCGCACCTCGCCGCCGACCCCGGCACCGACTGGCCCGCCCTCGCGGAGGAGTTCGTCACCTCCCTCGGCCTCGTCTTCAATCCGCTGACCACCCAGATCGAGTCGCACGACTGGCAGGCCGAGCTCTACGGCAGGGCCGCGCACGCGAACCGCATCCTGCACAACATCTGCACCGACGTCTGGACCTACATCTCGCTCGGCTACTTCCGGCAGATCCCCCAGGCCGGGGCGACCGGCTCGTCCACGATGCCGCACAAGATCAACCCGATCCGCTTCGAGAACGCCGAGGCGAACCTCGAGCTCTCCAGCGCCCTGCTCGACTCGCTCGCGCAGACCCTGGTCACCTCGCGCCTCCAGCGCGACCTCACCGACTCGACCACGCAGCGCAACATCGGCGTCGCGTTCGGCCACTCCCTCCTCGCCCTCGACAACATCGCCCGCGGCCTGCTCGAGATCGACCTCGACCCGACCGCCCTCGCCGCCGACCTCGACGGCAACTGGGAGGTGCTGGCCGAGGCGATCCAGACGGTGATCCGCGCGGAGGTGGCGGCCGGCCGCTCCTCGATCACCGACCCGTACGCGCTGCTGAAGGACCTGACCCGCGGCAAGCGCCTCGGTGCCGACGACCTCGCCGTCTTCGTGCAGGGTCTCGACATCGGCGACGCGGCGAAGGAGCGCCTGCTGGCGCTGACGCCGGGCGGCTACACGGGCCTCGCCTCGTCGCTGGTCGACCGCCTGAGCTGATCCGCGGGCCGCGAGCGCGCGGATGCCGCCGTCCTCGAGAGCGAGCACTCCGACTCCTGCGTGCTCGCGGCGGCGCGGTCGACGGCGGCGCGATGTCGGGGGTCGCACCTAGCGTCGGCGGCATGGGAGCGTGCGCGATCGGAGGGTGCGCCTCCTCGGCGGAGACGGGTGCGCCGCTCGCGCTGTGCGCCGCGCACCTCGGGCTCGCGCACGACTGGGTCGCCCGCGAGGACGGCGTGATCGACGCCCTGCCCTCGCCGTGCGCCGCGTGCGGGTCCCGCCTGGGCGTCCGGCTCCCCTCCGCCTGGCTCTGCGCCGCCTGCGAGTGGCGGCTCGGCGATGCTCCCGACGGCGAGCTCCCGCCGCCCCGGGTCGACGTCGTCTACTACATCCGCTTCGGCGAGCGGATCAAGATCGGCACCAGCGGCAATCCCCGGCAGCGCCTCCACCGGCTCCGGCACGAGGAGCTCCTCGCGTTCGAGCGCGGCGGGCGAGCACTCGAGCAGCACCGGCACGCCCAGTTCGCCGACGAGCGCCTGGAGCGCACCGAGTGGTTCGCGCGCAGCCCCGTGCTCGACGCCCACATCGAGACCGTGCGCGCCGGGGAGCCCGACCCCTGGGCGCTGCACCGCCGCTGGCGCAGCGAGGCGCTGGCCCTGCGGCTCTGACGCGTCGGCTGCGAGCCGGCGGCGACGACTCGACCGCTCCGACTCGCCGATTCCCACTCGCCGGTTCCCACTCGCCGGCACTGCATCCACGGGTCCCGCTCCGCCGAGCCGGACACCGGGACGGAGCGACGGGGAGGGAGCGACGGGGACGGGTCCCGGAGGACCGTCCCGCAGCCGCCGCACGACGCGCTCAGCGCCCCCAGGCGTCGACGAGCAGCGGACCACGGACATCGCGGAGCCGGTCGACCAGACGGTCCGCCAGCGCGGCCGTGACTCCCGTGGCGACCAGGTCGTGGGGGCCGAGCGGCAGCAGCTTCCCCGTGCGGATGCGCACCACCTCCCACCCGGCGGAGCGGAGCGCGCGGTCCTTCCGCCGGTCGGCCTCCTCGCGGTGCCCGACGTGCTCGAGTCCGTGACGGCCGGTGGAGTCGTACTCGATCGCGACGCGCAGCTCGCCGAGCACCAGGTCGGGCCACGCCTCGCAGTGCTCGAAGAACGGCCGCGCGAGACGCACCGCCGTGTGCGCCGGGTCGAAGACGAGCCGCTCGGCGAGGAGCGCCCGGAGCCGGGCCTCGACGGCGGAGGCGGGAGGAGGCGCGCACCGGCTCGCGAAGGGCTCGCCGACGGGGAGGTCCGGCGTCTTCGGGCACACGCGGGCGGGCCGGGGTCGGGAGCGCGC
>NZ_PSVO01000041.1:0-9250 GCF_002932325.1 Rathayibacter sp. AY1E2 | reverse complement strand
CTCCCACCCCGCTGCGCCCTGCGCAGGAAGGCACTCCGTGTCCACTCCCGCCTCGACTCCGACCGCCTCCCTCCCGGTGCACCGCCACCCGGGCGACGCCCTGACGGCCCGCCAGCGCCTCGTCTACGTGATCGTCCTCGGCTCGCTGACCGCCCTCGGGCCGTTCACGATCGACCTCTACCTGCCGGCGTTCCCCGCGCTGCAGAGCGAGCTGAACGTGTCGGAGGCGGCGGTCCAGCTGACCCTCACCGGCACGACCCTCGGCTTCGCGCTCGGCCAGCTGGTCGTGGGCCCCTGGAGCGACGCGGTCGGCCGGCGCCTGCCGATCCTCCTGGCCACCTCGCTCCACGTGCTGGCCTGCGTCGGCGCGGCGCTCGCCCCCGAGATCGTCAGCCTCGGCGTCTTCCGCTTCCTGATGGGAGCCGGCGCGGCGGCGGGCGGCGTGGTCGCGATGGCGATGGTCCGCGACCTCTTCGGCGGACGCCCGCTGGTGCGGATGCTGTCCCGGCTCGCCCTGGTGTCGGGCCTCGCGCCCGTGCTCGCGCCGGTCATCGGCTCCCAGCTGCTGCTGATCATGGACTGGCGCGGGATCTTCGTCTTCCTCGCCGCCTACGGCGTGCTGGTCGTCGCGGCCGTCGGCCTGCTCGTCGTCGAGACCCGGCCCCGCGCCGCCCGCCACGAGCGCGAGCACCGCTCGCTCGTGCAGCGCTACCGGGCCGTCCTCAGCGACCGCGTGTTCCTCGGAGTGGCGGTGATCGGGGGCATGACCTTCGCCGGCCTGTTCACCTACCTCTCCAGCTCCTCGTTCCTGTTCCAGGGCCTCTACGGATTCGACGCGCAGCAGTACGGGCTGCTCTTCGCCGTGAACTCGCTCGGCGTCGTCCTCGGCGTGCAGGCGTCCTCCTACCTCAGCCGGAGGATCGGGCCGCAGTGGATCCTCGCGATCACGACGCTGACGCTGTTCACCTCCGCCGGCCTGATCGCCCTCTTCGACGTGCTCGGGCTGGGGCTCTGGGGCACGCTCGTCCCGCTGTGGTTCTTCATCGCGTCCTGCGGCTTCAGCTTCCCGTGCGTGCAGGTCCTCGGCCTGGTCAACCACGGCCGGGAGGCGGGGACGGCCGCGTCGCTGCTCGGAGCGGTGAACTTCGGCACCGCCGGACTGCTGTCGCCGATCTCGGGGGTCTTCGGCGCCGGCTCGGCCGTGCCGATGGCCGTGGTGATGATGGCGACGGCGACCGTGTCGATCCTGGCGCTCTGGCTGATCGTCCGGCCGAGGAGCGTCCCGGCGCTGCAGGACTGAGCGCTCGGCTCCGGGTCCCGGCGGTCCGGCACGCCCCGCTCCTGCGGCTCCTCCCGGGCGTTCCGGCCTTCGCTGGATCCGCTCCCGAGCGCCGCTGCTACAGTCCCCTCCCATGTCCTCCCGCGACTCCTCCGCCCTGCTCGCCGAGCTCTCCGACCCCGACCGCGACGTCCGCCTCCGCGCGGCGATGACCCTGGGCGAGCTCGCCGAGCCCGCCACCGCCGAGCCCCTCGCCGCGCACCTGTGGGAGGAGCCCGACTTCTTCGTCCGCGACGTGCTCACCTGGTCGCTCGGCCGCCTCGGCTCCGCCGCCGTCCCCGTCGCCCGCGAGGCGCTCGGCCGCGAGCCCCGGGTGCGCACGCAGGCGCTGCACGTGCTCAGCAAGATCCTCGACCCGGCGACGCTCGACGACATCGCCCCGCTGGCCGCCGACTCCGAGCCCGCCGTCGCCGCGAAGGCCCGCTTCGCGCTGGGCCGCCTCGGCGACGAGCGCGCCCTGCCGGTCCTGCTCGGCCTGCTCGGCGACGACGACGCGGAGGCGCAGAACGTGCTCACCGACGTCCTCGCCTCCTTCGGCGCCGCGGCCGTCCCCGGTCTGGAGCAGGCCCTCCGCGAGGGGTCCGCGCCGGTCCGGCGTCACGCCGCTGCCGCACTCGGCTACCTGGGCGACGACGCGCGTCCTGCCGTCGACGCGCTGGACGGGGCCGCTGGCAGCGACGACTCCGCGCTCGCGGTCTCGGCCGTGATGGCGCTCGGCTCGATCACCGGTCCCGACGCGGCCGCCGCCCTCGAGCGGGCCTCCGCCTCGGACGACTCCCGCGTGAGCGCCGTCGCCGCGCGGCTCCTCGCCCGCTCCTCCGAGCCGACCCGGCTCGACGCCCTCCGCGCCGCCCGCCTGGCCCGCGCGGCCGGCTGAGCCGCGCCGCGAGACTCCCGCGGGGGAAGGCCGGGCATCCGCACGGCCGGTCGGACCGTGCCACGAACCCGGCGCACGGACGCCGGGCTTCCGAACGGTCGGCCGAGCCGCCCCGCAACCCCCAGCGGGGGAACGCCGGGTGACGGCATCATGTCCGGATGGATCACCGCGACGACCGCCTGTCGACCGAGCCCGGAATCGCGCGCCCCGACGCCGTCCAGCGTGCGCGGATGCGCGAGCAGGTGCCGTCCGACGACGTCGCCGCCCGGCTGCTGACGAAGGAGGCGGCCCACCGGGTCTCCCGCCGCTGGCCGCTGATCTCCGCGTCGCTCGCGATCCTGCTCACGGTGCTCCTCGCCGTGCTGATCGCCTTCCGCCCCACCTCGGCCTTCCGCTTCGACGTGGAGTGGATGGACGAGATCGTCGAGCACCGCTCGCCGGTCTGGGACATCCCGGCCCTCGTCATGAACACGGTCGGAGCGGGGCTCGTCGGCACGACGCTCATCCCGCTCGGCATCGTCGCCGTGCTGCTGGTGTTCCGCAGGCGGTGGGCCGCGCTCTACTACGCGATCGCCGCGCTGGTCAGCGTGGGCGCCACCCAGCTCGTCAAGGAGCTGGTGGGACGCGCCCGCCCGGCCGACATGCTCGTCACCAGCGACTACGGCTCCTTCCCGTCCGGCCACACCGCCAACGCGGCGACGACGGCGATGGTGCTGGCCCTGGTGTTCCCGCTGCTGTGGGTCTGGATCGCGGGCTTTCTCTACACCGTGGCGATGATGGCGAGCCGCACCTACCTCGGCGCCCACTGGCTGAGCGACACCGTCGGCGGCCTGCTGCTCGGGATCGGCGTGGCGCTCGTGGTCTGGGCTCCGCTCGCCGGCCGCCTGCGCACCGAGGCCGAGCTCCCGCACCCGCCGATCTGGATCCGCCGCACCACCTGACCGGCATAGCGCTCCCTGCGAGGGCTTCGAGGCCCCGAGGATCGGCGCCCGAGGAGCGCGGAGGCTCGCCGATCAGCCGAAGGCGGCGAGGGAGTCGAGCTCGTTGAAGGTGTAGACGTGCAGGCCCGCGAGGCGGTCGCCCGCCGCCGCTTCCAGGCGCGCGACGAACGCGGACGGGTCGAAGCGGCGTCCGCGGAGGAGCCCGCCGGCCACCGAGGTGCTCCGCTTCAGGAAGCCGAGCGAGGAGCCCACTCCGATCCGCGCGCCCAGCGTCAGCAGCCGCGAGCGCTCGACCGGCCCCGGCACCCCCGCCCACAGATCGGCCGTGATCCCCGTCTCGCGGAGCCGGTCGGCGTAGCGGACCACCGCGTCGACGTCGAAGCACATCTGCGTGACGATCGAGCGGATGAACGGAGCGCGCTCGCGCAGGTGCCGCTCGATGCTCTCGTCGGAGAGGTGCGGGTGGCCCTCGGGATAGCCTGCGATGTCCAGGGCCAGCCCGGGTGAGATCTCCCGGGCGTCGCGGATGAGCTCGAGGCTCGTGGAGTAGGTGCCGGCCGCCGAGGACGCGTCGCCCGAGATCACGAACGCCTCGTCGATCCCCGCCTCGCCCATCCGCTCGAGGACCCGCTCGAGTGCGGCGCGGCCCTCGACGTTCCGCGCCGCCAGGTGGGGCACCACGCGGAACCCGCGCCCGGCCAGCGCGACCGCGCAGTCCACGGTCCGCCCGGTCCCGTGCTTCGGCAGGCTGGTCACGGTCAGCGTCACCGCGGAGGGGTCCGGGAACGCCCGTGCGGCGCGCTCGCCGATGTCGTCGGCCGGGATGATCTCGAAGCGAGCGCGGGTCATCGGCCCAGCCTGCCACGCGGAGGCGGAGTTGCGCGGGTGGTGGCCGCAGCCGCACGAGTGTCGGAGGGGCGCCCTAGCCTGGAGCCGATCGCCGCCCGGTGATCGCGGAAGGAGTCGCGTGTACCTGGAGTCCGGCCGCGTGGTCACGAGCCCCACCGACCTGTCGAACTGGGCGGCCTGCGAGTGGGCGGTCCTCCGCCGGTTCGACGCCCTGCTGGGCCGCGCGCCGCGCCTCGAGGCCGAGAGGGACGGGATGCTCGAGCGCACCGCGGTGCTCGGCGACGAGCACGAGCACCGCTTCCTCGCCGAGCTGAAGCGCACGCACGAGGTGCTCGAGTTCGAGCGCCCCGAGCCCGCCGCCTACCCCGCGGCGGCCGAGGCGGCCGTCGAGGCGATGCGCGCCGGGGTCGACGTGCTCTACCAGGCCACCTTCTTCGACGGCGAGTTCCTGGGCTTCTCGGACTTCCTCCTCCGCACCGCCGACGGCGCCTACGAGGTCTACGACACCAAGCTCGCCCGGCACGCGAAGATCCCGGCGCTGCTGCAGCTCGCCGCCTACGCCGAGCAGATGCAGGCGCGCGGCATCCGCGTGGGGGAGCAGGTGCACCTCGTGCTCGGTGACGGCTCCGTCACCAGCCACGAGCTGGCCGTCGTCGCCCCGGTCCAGCGGGTGCAGCGCGCCCGGCTCCGCGCCGTGCTCGACGAGCGCCTCGCCGCCGACGAGCCGCTGGAGTGGGGCGATCCGCGCTACCCCTCCTGCGGACGCTGCTCCGTCTGCGCGCCCGAGGTCCAGGCGCACCGCGATCCGATCCTCGTCGCCGGGATGCGGCTCGACCAGCGGGCGAAGCTCGGGGCGGCCGGCGTGCTCACCATCGACGCGCTCGCCGAGCACGACGGCCCCGTCCCCGGGCTGAGCGCGGGCACGCTCGAGGGCCTGCGCGCCCAGGCGCGGCTGCAGCTGCGGTCGGAGTCCTCGCCGGTGCCGGCCGTCGAGGTGATCGACGCCTCCGTGCTCGCCGGGCTGCCCGCCCCCGACCCGGGGGACCTCTTCTTCGACTTCGAGGGCGACCCGCTCTACACCGAGGACAACCGCGAGTGGGGCCTCGACTACCTCTTCGGCATGGTCGACGACCAGGAGCGCTTCACCGCGCTCTGGGCGCACGACCTCGCGGCCGAGCGCCGGGCGCTCCTCGACTTCCTCGCGCTCCTGCGGGCGCGCCGGGCCGAGCACCCCCGGATGCACGTCTACCACTACGCCTCCTACGAGCGGAGCCACCTCCTCTCGCTCGCGCTCCGCCACGGGGTCGGCGAGGAGGAGGTCGACGCGCTCCTGCGCGACGGCGTCCTGGTCGACCTGTACCCGGTGGTGCGGCGGGCGCTCCGCGTGGGCTCGCGCAGCTACTCGCTCAAGAAGCTGGAGCCGCTCTACATGGGCGAGGAGGAGCGGGACGCGTCCGGTGTCACGAACGCCGCCGACAGCATCGAGATGTACGTGGAGGCGCGCGCCGCACAGAGGGCCGATCCTGTCGAGGGGCAGCGCGGGCTCGACCTCGTCGCCGAGTACAACGCCTACGACTGCCGCTCCACGCTCCGCCTGCGCGACTGGCTCCTGGAGCTCGCTCCGCCGCGCGAGGAGCTGCCGCCGCTGCTCGAGGTCGAGATCCCCGTGCCCCGCGAGCCGCACCCGGTCGCGGTCGCACTGCTGGCGCAGGTCGAGGGGATCGAGCCGCGGGAGCGCACCGCCGACCAGACCGCGCTCGCCCTCGCCGGCGCGGCGATCGACTACCACCGCCGCGAGGCCAAGACCTTCTGGCAGGAGCACTTCGACCGCCTCCGGCAGCCGCTGGACGAGTGGGCGGACACCCGCGACGTCGTGATGATCGACCGGGTCGAGGTCGTCCGCGACTGGGCGAAGCTCCCGCGCGCCCGCACGCAGTCGCGCGAGCTGCGGATCCTCGGCCGGCTCGCTCCCGGCAGCCGGCTCGGCACCGGCTCGTCGCCGTACCTGGTCTACGAGGCCCCGGCGCCCCCTGGTGCGCCCTCGCCCGGTCCCGGTCTGCGCGGCGCCTCCGAGCGCTCCGAGATCCTCGCGGTCGACGACGACGGGGAGCGGATCGTCCTGCTCCTCAAGGAGGGCCTGAAGGCGGGGGAGGATCCGCACGACGACGCTCCGGTCGCCCTCGCCCCCGCGCCGCCGCCGCGCGCCGCGCCCCAGCCCGAGGCGATCGCGGAGTGGGGCGGCGAGGTCCTCGACGCGCTGCCCGCGATGCTGGCCGACCCGGCGCTCGACGTCCTCCGCCGCGTGCCGCCGGGAGCCGTCGCTCCGGTGCAGGGCGACGACGTGATCGGCGCGGTCGTCACCACTCTGCTCGGACTCGACCGGGCGACCCTCGCGGTGCAGGGTCCGCCCGGCACCGGCAAGACCTACGTCGGCTCCCACGTGATCGCCCGGCTGGTGAATGAGCACGGCTGGCGCATCGGCGTGGTCGGCCAATCGCACTCGGTGGTCGAGAACGTGCTGAGCGCCGTCGTCGGCCGCGGCGTCGATCCCTCCAGGGTGGCGAAGGTGCCCAAGAACGGCACGCCGCCCGAGGCTCTCGAGGCGGCGCCCTGGGCGCCGGTGAAGAACGCGGCGGCACTCACCGCGGTCCTCGAGGAGGGCGGCGGCTGCGTCATCGGCGGCACCGCCTGGACCTTCGCGAACCCGGTCACCGTGCCGCGCCGCTCGCTCGACCTCCTGGTGGTCGACGAGGCCGGGCAGTTCTCGCTCGCCCCGACGATCGCGTCGGCCGTCTCCGCCCAGCGGCTGCTCCTGCTCGGCGATCCGCAGCAGCTGCCCCAGGTGAGCCAGGGCGCGCACCCGGAGCCGGTCGACGAGTCGGCGCTCGGCTGGCTCGCCGACGGGCACGACGTCCTCCCGCCCGAGTACGGCTACTTTCTCGCGCAGACCCACCGGATGCACCCGGCGCTCTCCGATGCCGTCTCCGAGCTCTCCTATGACGGCGCGCTGCGGTCGCGGGCGCCGCAGGTGCGCCACCTCGAGGGGGTCGAGCCCGGCGTGCACTCCGTCCCGGTCGAGCACGCGGGCGACACCACCTCCTCGCCGGACGAGGCGAGGCGCGTCGTCGAGATCGCCCTCTCCCTCGTCGGCCGCGCCTGGACCGACGAGCACGGCGAGCGGACGCTGACCGCGGCCGACGTCATCGTCGTCGCGCCCTACAACGCCCAGGGCGGGCTCCTCCGCACCGCCCTCGACGCCGCGGGCCTCGAGGAGACGCCGGTCGGCACGGTCGACCTCTTCCAGGGCAGGGAGGCGGTGGTCGCCATCGTGTCGCTCGCCGCGTCCTCCGGGGCCGACGTCCCGCGCGGAATGGAGTTCCTCCTCCTGCCCAACCGCCTGAACGTCGCGGTCTCGCGCGCGAAGTGGGCGGCGTACCTGGTGCACTCGCCGGCGCTCGCCGCCTCGCTCCCGACCTCGCTGACCGGCCTCGGGCACCTCTCCGGCTTCCTCCGCCTGCTCGAGCAGGGGGAGCGGGCCGCCCCGTGACGGATCCGGTGGCCTAAAGGCGCGCCCCGCTCCGATTCCGTCGGTGCTCGGCATGGTGGACGACGCGATCCGTCGCTACGGTGTCCCCATGAGAATCCTCCTGGTCGGCGCCGGCGGCGTCGGCGACGCCTTCGCGAAGATCGCCGCGCGCCGCTCCTTCTTCGAGCAGATCATCGTCTGCGACTACGACCTCGCCCGGGCCGAGCGCACGGTCGCGTGGATCGCGGAGCGGCACGGTGCCGACGACCGCTTCGTCGCCGCGCGGATCGACGCCTCCGACGCCGAGAACGTCGAGACCGTCGCCCGCGCGCACGGGGCGACCCACGTGATGAACGCCGTCGAGCCGCGCTTCGTCCCGACGATCTTCGCCGGAGCGCTCGCCGCCGAGGCCGACTACCTCGACATGGCGATGAGCCTCTCGCTCCCGCACCCCGAGCAGCCCCACGAGCTGACGGGGCTCAAGCTCGGCGACGAGCAGTTCGCCGCGGCGGAGGAGTGGTCCTCCCGCGGCCGCCTCGCCCTGGTGGGCATGGGCGTGGAGCCAGGACTCTCCGACGTCTTCGCCCGCTACGCCTCCGACCACCTCTTCGACGAGATCGACGAGCTCGGAGTGCGCGACGGCGCGAACCTCGTCGTGCACGACGCGGACGGCCGCGAGATCTTCGCTCCGTCCTTCTCCATCTGGACCACGATCGAGGAGTGCTTGAACCCGCCGGTGGTGTTCGAGCGCGACCGCGGCTGGTACACCACCGCCCCCTTCTCGGAGCCGGAGGTGTTCGAGTTCCCCGAGGGCATCGGCCCGGTCGAGTGCGTGAACGTCGAGCACGAGGAGGTGCTGCTGATGCCGCGCTGGCTCGACGCGAAGAAGGTCACCTTCAAGTACGGCCTCGGCGAGCAGTTCATCGGCGTCCTGCGCACCCTCCACCTCCTCGGCCTCGACAGCACCGAGCCCCTGCGGGTCCGCTCGGCCGGCGGTCCCGTCGAGGTCTCGCCGCGCGACGTCGTCGCCGCCGCCCTGCCCGACCCCGCCGGCATCGGCCCGCGGATGACCGGCAGGACCTGCGCCGGCCTCTTCGTCTCGGGCACGAAGGACGGCGCCCGCCGCGAGGTGTACCTCTACCACGTGAGCGACAACGAGTGGACGATGGCCGAGTACGGCACCCAGTGCGTGGTCTGGCAGACGGCGCTCAACCCGGTGGTCGCGCTCGAGCTCCTCGCGACCGGCGTGTGGACCGGCGCCGGAGTGCTCGGGCCGGAGGCGTTCAGCGCCGACCCGTTCCTCGAGCTGATGGCCCGCCCCGAGGCCGACGGCGGGTACGGACAGTCCTGGCACGTCCGCGAGGACTGACCGGCGCCGCCGACCTAGGCTGAGCCCATGAGTGACGACGACGGGCTCGCCTCGGCGAGGGACGAGGCGCGCGCGGCCCTGGAGGCCGCCCGCCGACTGCAGGCGGAGGCCGCCGAGGCCCTGGCGCGAGCGGAGGCGGCGGCCGCGGCGCTGAACGCGGCTGCCGGCCCGGAGGAGGCGGAGGCCGTCGCGGACGACGTGCGGCTGGTTGCGGCGTCGGGGAGCGGAGCGGAGCAGTCCGCTGCTCCCGTTGCCCCGGACGCCGACGCTCCGGACGCCGTCGCTTCCGGTCCGATCGCTCCGGATGCACCTGCTCCGCCCACCCCCTCCGCCCCCGCCCCGCCCCCCG
>NZ_PSVO01000040.1:0-10808 GCF_002932325.1 Rathayibacter sp. AY1E2 | reverse complement strand
GTGCGGCCCCGCCGGCCGGGGCCGGGCGGGGTGGGAGCGGTGCCCTCGGCGGGCGCGTCCGTCGACGGCGCACCGGTCGACGGCGCACCGGTGGACGGAGCGTCGGTCGAGGTGGAGTGCAGCGGTGTGGCGCTGGAGGTCGGCGTGCTCGACGGCGTCGCGGCGAACGCGGCGGTCGAGCCGAGCGCGACGAGTCCGAGGGCGCCGACGGCGATGCCGATGGTCAGGGCGCGCTTCTTCGGACGGCGCGGCCCGAAGCTCGAGCCCTTCTCGGCGGGGGTGGTCGACTCGGTCATGGGTGTCTCCTCGTTCCGGCCCGGTGCCGACCCCGTTCGGGATCGGTTGCGGCCGGTTCCATTTCAGATTCGAAGGCGAATCTGAAGCCGGACTTAAGAACAGACCCTCCACAGCAGACGCCGGGTGCGCCCCGATCCGCGGCCCCTAGGTTCGAGCACATGCCCTCCTCCGCCCGCGTGCTCCTCATCGAGGACGACGACGCCATCCGCTCCTCCGTCGAGACCGCGCTGCGCAGCGAGCGCTTCACGGTCCGCGGTCTCGTCTCCGGCGAGGACCTCGCCCGCGAGCTGAGCACCTTCGCTCCGGACCTGGTGATCCTCGACTGGATGCTCCCCGGCCCGAGCGGCATCGTGCTCGCCGAGCGGATCCGCCGCAGCAGCGACGCGGCCGTGATCATGCTCACCGCCCGCGACGCGGTCGACGACCGCCTCCGCGGCTTCGACGAGGGCGTCGACGACTACGTGGTGAAGCCGTTCGTGCTCGCCGAGCTCGTCAAGCGCGTGACCGCCGTGCTGCGCCGCCGCGGCCGCATCCCGTCCGTCGTCGAGATCGGAGACCTCGTCGTCGACCCGGAGTCGGGCCGCGCCCGCCGCGGCGGCGTCGCCCTCGACCTCACCGCGACCGAGTTCCGCCTCCTCGCCTTCCTCGCCGGGAACCGCGGCCGCACCCTCACCAAGACCCAGATCCTCACGCAGGTCTGGGGCTACGACCACGTCGACCCGAACCTCGTCGAGGTGCACCTCAGCTCCCTCCGCAAGAAGATGGAGGCGCACGGCGACCGGCTCGTGCACACCGTCCGCGGCCTCGGCTACCGGGTGGAGGCGTGAGCCGCGCCCAGCCGGGCGCGCTGCGGACGGGCTCGCTCCGCCTCCGCACCGTCCTGGCCGTGCTCGCTCTGCTGGCCGTGCTGCTCCTGGCCCTCTCGGCGACGGTGCAGGCGGTGCTCGGCGAGCGCCTCCGCGACCAGATCGAGGAGCGGCTGCAGGACCGCGCCTCCGCCGCCGCCGCGCTGGTCGGCACGATCGCCGACGACGCCCTCGCCTCGCGCCTCTCGGCGCAGGGCGTCTCGGTGCGGATCACGAGCCCCGAGGGCGAGGACGTCGTGGCCGGGCCGAGCCCGGAGCAGCTGCGCCTGGGCCCTGGAGCCGCCGACCAGCTCGGAGAGCCGCCGTCGCCGCCCGGCACGAGCTCCTCCTCCGGAGCCGTCTCGCCCCGAGCCGCCTCCGCCGCCGTCACCGTCGTCTCGAGCAGCGTCGCCGCCGACGACGAGCTGATCACCCTCGAGTCGACCCTGAGCGACGGCACCCGCCTCGAGCTCACCAGCGAGGCCGGATCGGTCGGCAGCACCCTCGCGCAGCTGAACGGGATCCTGCTCGGCGCGTCGGCCGTGTTCCTCCTGCTGGCCGCGCTCGCGCTGATCGTCGTGGTCCGCGCGACCCTCCGGCCCCTCGAGCGGATGACCGACGTGGCCCGCGACATCGCGCACGGCGACCGCGGGCGGCGGCTGCGCCCCTCCCGTCCGCGGACCGAGCTCGGCCGCACCGCGACCGCGTTCGACGAGATGCTCGACGACCTCGAGCAGGCCGAGCGCAGCGCCCTCGCCGCCGAGGCGACGGCCCTCGCGGCGGAGCAGCGGATGCGCGCGTTCGTCTCGGACGCCGCGCACGAGCTGCGGACGCCGGTCGCCGGCATCCAGGCCGCCGCCGACGCCCTCGTCCGCGGCGACGGCGGCGAGCAGGAGCGCGAGCGCCTCTCGGTGCACGTCGTGCGGGAGTCGCTGCGCGCGGGTCGCCTCATCCAGGACATGCTGCTGATGGCGCGGCTGGACGAGGGCCTGGCTCTGGAGTCGCGTCCGCTGGACCCCGCGGTCGTCGCCGAGGCCGCGATCGAGCGCCAGGAGCTGCGCCGCCCGGGCCTCGCGATCGAGCTGCAGCGGCCCGCCGAGCCGCTCCTGGTCAGCGCCGACGCCGACCGGCTGGCTCAGGTGCTCGGCAACCTCCTCGAGAACGGCGCCCGCTTCGCCCGCTCCCGGATCGACGTCGCCGTCGAGGCGGCCGCCGACTCCGTCACGATCACCGTCGACGACGACGGCCCCGGCGTCGCCGAGGCCGACCGCGAGCGCGTCTTCGACCGCCTCGTCCGCCTCGACGACGCCCGCAACCGCGCCGACGGCGGCTCGGGCCTCGGCCTGCCGATCGCGCGCGGGCTGGCGAGGGCTCTCGGCGGCGACCTCGTGGCGGAGGCGGGGCCCGTCGGCGCCCGCTTCCGGGTGACGCTGCCTCGGGCGGGGTGACGCCGTCCCGCTCCCCCTAGGCTCGACGGGCGCGCGGGCCCCGCTCCGCGCGAACGGCAGGAGTGGCTCCATGGACAGGGACGACGCGGAGCAGCGTGTCCGGCAGGCCCGCGACGAGGCCCCGAGGTTCGGGAGCGGTCCCCTGCTCGCCACCTTCACCGTCCGGCACCGCCGCGGACTCGACGTCGCCTTCGTGCTCGACGGCGCCGACGGCGACTTCCAGATCGGCATGGGCGCCGCGTCCGACGACTTCCGGAGCGTCCTCACCGTCGGCGTCGACCGCGAGGACGGCCGCATCCGCGGCGTCTCCAGCTGGACCGTCGACGGCCGCGAGAGCCGCGTGCCCGTGCGGATCCTGCACCGCTCCGCCACCGTGATCATCGTGGAGGCCGCTCCCCTCCCCCTCGACCGGCGCCCGTCCTCGCTCAAGTGCTGGTCCTTCCTCCGCCGTGCCTCCGCCGACCACCACTCCGACGTGCTGGGCTTCGTGTCCCCCGAACTGGCCGACCTCCCCCCGGTCCGACTCCTCACCGATCCGCGGGCGCGGCGCGGGCGCTGAGCCGGCCTCGCGCGCGAGGGGACGGATCCCCGCCCGACCCGCAGGCGCCGGTGCGATCATGCGCTGACGTGATCCCGCCCGGAGGTCCGCCCGACCCGGAGGAGCGCTCGTGACGCAGGAGGTGCAGTCGACCCGGCTGCGGTCGCTCGGGAGCGAGGCGTTCTTCGGGGCGACGGTGGTCGTCGCGGCGGCGTGGTCGGGTGCCCGGGCGTTCCAGCTCTACGGAGGGTGGGGCGTGGTGCTCGCGGTGGCCGCGGTGATCGTCGCGGTGCTCGGCTTCGGGATCCGACGGCGCGTCGAGGAGCGGTGGTCCCGGCCGAGCCTCGAGAGGCTGCGGGCCGAGCATCCGGACGGCGGCGCCACCGCGGTGCTGAACACTCCGGAGACACTGGCCTCGCTGCGGACGCTCGCGGTCGCCGGAGCCGCGGTCGACCTCCCGGCGCTGCGCGCGGCGAAGCCGGACCCCGTGCTGCTGGCCGTCGTCACCTCGATGGCGCTCTCGCTGTTCCGCGCCGACGCGGACCTCTCGCCGATAGCGTTCCTACCCCTCACCGCTGCGGACGCCCCCGAGTCGGTGACGGGCTACCACCACGGTCACGCGCTCGCGGCTCCCGTTCTCACGGTCCGGCAGCAGGGGACGGAGCAGCGGCTCGCCCTCTTCCCCGCGCGAGCCTGAGACGCGGCTCAGCCCGCACCCATGCCTACGATCACCGATCGCGCAAGCACCTGCTCGCGGGGCGCCCGCACGTCAGCATGAGCGGGATGGACACGATCGAGGAGGCGGGCGCGTGGGCGCGCGCTCTGGTGCGCCGCGAGTTCGGCGTCGGCCTCGTCGACCTGGAGCCCGTCGTCGGCGGACTCGACCACGGAGCGCGCGTCTGGTGCGCGGCCGACGGCTCCGGGGAGCTGTGGAGCGTCAAGGCGTCGGCCCGCGACGGGCGCTTCGGCCTCGCGCTCTCGGCGTCGCTGGGAGAGTCGGGGGTGCCGGGCGTCGCGGCGCCGCACCGCGCCTCCGACGGGCGCCCCTGGGCGGAGGACCGCGGGATGCGGGTCTCGGTCGCGCCGTGGATCCTCGGCGAGGACGCGGTCGACTCCGGCGAGGACGCCCTCGACTGGGAGGGGTTCGGCGCGGTCCTGCGCTCCGTGCACGACGCCGAGCCGCCGACCCTCGCGCCTCCCGTGCGGCGGGGCATCCGCCGTGTCCGCCGTCCGCTCGCCGACCTCCTCGCCGAGACCGACGAGAGGATCGATGCGCAGCCGGAGTTCCGCCCCCGCCTCACCGCGCTCTGGCGCGGGAACCGCTCCCGCCTCGACGCCCTCGCCGGCGCTGAGCGACGGCTGAAGCGCGCCCGCACGCCCACCTCCCGCGTGCCCCTCCACGGCGACCCGCATCCCGGCAACGTCGTCATCGACGAGAGCGGCCGCCCCTGGCTGATCGACTTCGACGAGGCCACCGTCGCCCCGCGGGAGGCCGACCTGCTCCTGATCGAGCTGGGCGTCATCTACTCGCGGCCGATCAGCGACGTGCAGCGCTCGGCGTTCCGCGCGGGCTACGGCGAGGCCCTGATCGACGACGAGCGGATCATCCGCTTCGGCTGCGTCCGCGCGGTCGAGGACGTGGCCGCCACTGTCGCGCTGGCCCTCGCCGACCCGGAGCCGGAGGAGCGCGAGGCCGCCCCCGTGCCCGCCTCCCGCCTCGGCCGCGCCGCCTCGGCGCTGCCCGTCCCCACTCCGCTCGACCTGCTCGCCGGCCAGCTCGGCCCGCACGGCCTCGTCTCGCTCGTCGAGACCGCCCTCCGCCGCCCCGCCTGACGCGGCCCTCCGACCCCGCCCCCGTCCGACCCTTCACAGCAGGAGACCACCCATGCGCAGACGATTCATCTTCCTCGCCGCCGTCCTGGCGTCGACCGCCGCCCTCACCGGCTGCAGCGGCTTCGGAGGAGGAGGCGGCGGTTCGGCCGACGCCGACTCGATCACCTTCACCACCTGGGCCAGCGAGTCCGAGCAGGCGGCCTTCGAGTCGCTGATCACCGACTTCGAGGCCGAGCACGAGGGGGCGAGCGTCGAGCTCAACGTCGTGCCCTACGACCAGATGTTCAGCAACATCGACGCGCAGCTGTCGTCGGGCGAGGCCCCCGACGTGTTCCGCGTCGACTACGGCAACCTCGGCGTCTACTCCAGCCAGGAGCAGCTGCTCGACCTGACCGACCGGATCGACGACTTCGACTCCTTCACGCCCGCGTTCCAGGAGGCCGTCTCGTTCGAGGGGAAGCCCTACGGCGTCCCGCACCAGACCGACGTGTCGGCGCTGCTGGTGAACACGCAGCTGCTCGCGGCGGCCGGCATCACCGACGTGCCGACCACCGCCGACGAGGCGTGGACCTGGGAGGAGTTCGCCGACGCCTCCGCGAAGCTGCGCGCGAGCCTGCCCGCCGAGCAGTACCCGTTCGTCTACAACTGGCAGCTCGGCGGCACGCCCCGCTGGCTGAGCTGGCTGTTCGAGGCCGACGGCACGCTCCTGGAGGAGGACGGCACCACTCCGGCGATCGACTCCGCCGCGGGCGCGAAGGCCCTGGACTTCACGAAGAGCTTCTTCGACAACGACTGGGTCCCGCCGACCAGCTCGGTGAAGTCCGCCACCTACGCCGACTCCTTCTTCACGGAGCAGACCGCGGCGATGGCCTTCGCCGGGTCCTTCCTGGTGCCGGACATCGACGACCTCGCCGACTTCGAGTGGACCGCCACGCCGATGCCCGTCGACGAGCGCGGCGCGACCGACCTCGGCGGCAACGCCCTCGTCGCCACGGCCGACACCGACAACCCCGAGCTCGCGACCGAGTTCCTCTCGTTCATGACGCAGGCCGACACCATGGCCGAGTTCTGCGCGGCGACGAACGAGCTGCCCACCCGGTCCGACATCGACCCCGCGTCGATCGACTTCGCGGTGCGCCCGGACGTGATGCCAGTCTTCGTCGAGCAGGCCGCGACGATCACGCCGCGGGACGTGCAGCAGCTCACCTCGCCGTTCCTCGCGAAGATCTCGGTCGCGATGCAGGACCAGCTCGAGGAGGCGTTCGTCGGCGGACGCAGCACCGAGGAGACCCTCTCCGGCCTCGATGCGGCCATCCAGCAGGCGACCAGCTGATGACCGCCACCACCCTCCGCGGCCGGGCGGGCTCCTCCGCCCGGCCGCGGTCGGCCCGCAGGCGCGAGGCCCTCGCCGGCTTCGGCTTCGTCGGCCCGAACCTGCTCCTGATGGCGCTGTTCCTGTTCGTGCCGATCCTCTGGGCGATCCAGCTCTCGTTCCAGGAGTCGCGCGGCTTCGGCACGCCCGAGTGGGTCGGCTTCGCGAACTACCTGCGGATGGGCGCCGACCCGGTGTTCTGGCAGAGCCTGGGCAACACGCTCCTCTTCACCGCGGTCACCGTGCCGCTCGAGCTCGCCGGCGGCCTCGGCCTGGCCGTGCTGCTCAACTCCGTCCTGCCCGCGCGCGGGATCTTCCGCACGGTGATCGTGCTGCCCCTGGTGATCTCGGGCGTCGCCTCCGGGATGATCGCGGTCACGATCTTCAGCGAGTCCTCGGGCATCGTGAACAAGGTGCTGAGCTCGCTGGGCGCCTCGCCGGTCGCGTGGCAGTCGGACGGCTCCGCGGCGATGATCTCGGTGATGCTGACCGCGGTGTGGCTGCGGATCGGCTTCAACATGGTGATCTACCTGGCGGGCCTGCAGAGCGTCTCGCCCGAGCTCTACGAGGCCGCACGGATCGACGGAGCGACGCGCTGGCAGCAGTTCCGCGCACTGACGGTGCCGCTGGTCGGCCCGTCCACCTTCTTCCTGCTGATCATGAACGTGATCGCCTCGTTCCAGGTCTTCGACATCGTCTTCGTGATGACGGGCGGCGGCCCCGGCTTCTCCACGTCGGTGCTCGGCACCTACGCGTACCGCAACGGCTTCCAGGTCCGCGAGCAGGGCTACGGCGCCGCGCTCGGCGTCGTCATCCTGCTGGTCTCCCTCGCCTTCACCTATCTGCAGTGGCGCACGAGCCGCACGCGCGACCTCGTCGACTAGGAGCCCTCATGTCGTCCTCCACCGCCACCACGCCCGCCGCGGTCGCCGCGGCCACAGCCCGCGAGACCCCGCGCCGGCGCCCCTCCCGCCGCGACGGCTCCCGCTCCGGACTCGTCGTCCGTCTCGTCGTCGCGATCGTCGCCTCGGCGATCGTGTTCTTCCCGCTGTACTGGATGCTCGTCATCGCCTTCTCGCCGCGCGGCGAGGTGTTCGCGCCCGGCCCGCCCCGCTTCTGGCCGAGCGAGATCTCGTTCGAGAACTTCGCGACGGTGTTCGCGCGCTTCCCCGTGGGCGAGTGGTTCGTCAACTCGGTCGTGATCGGGGTGTTCGTCACGGTGTTCACCGTCGTGGTGAACCTGCTGGCCGGCTGGGGCTTCGCGCGGCTGCGCTTCCCCGGGCGGAACCTGCTGTTCCTGCTCGCACTGGCCACGATGATGATCCCGGTGCAGGCGATCATGGTCGCGCAGTTCAAGCTCGTGACCGGACTGCAGATCTACGGCACCTACTGGTCGGTGATCCTGCCCGGAGCAGCGGCGGCCTTCGGGATCTTCCTCGCCCGGCAGTTCTTCCTCTCCATCCCGGAGGAGCTGATCGAGGCGGCGCGGATCGACGGGGCCGGCCACCTGCGGGTGTTCCTGCAGATCGTGCTGCCGCTCTCGAAGCCGCTGATCGCCGTCCTGATCCTGCTGACTCTGCTCGGCAGCTGGAACGACTTCGCCTGGCCGCTGATCGCTCTGAAGGACAACGAGCTGTTCACGCTGCCGATCGGCCTGCTCTACCTCAAGGGCCAGTCGACGCCGGACTACAGCGCGAGCATGGCGCTGGCGCTGGTGTCGGTGCTGCCGATGGTGCTGCTGTTCCTGTGCTTCCAGCGCTACTTCGTGCAGGGGTTCGCGCGCAGCGGCATCCGGTGAGGGCGGGCAGAGGCACGGGCGGAGGCACGGGCGGAGGCACGGGTGGCGGCACGGGTGGCGGCACGGGCGGAGTGGAGCGGTCGCCGCGGCGGGAGGCTCCTGACCGGACGGGGCAGGAGAGGACAGGGCAGGAGAGGACCCACGGACGCGGCGGGCCGCCGACGGACGCGGCGGGCGGCGGGCCGCCGACGGACGCGGCGGGCGGCGGGCGCCGGAAAACGTGAATCACGTGGAGGTCGCCCGGTTGTGATCTCCTGAGTTCGACGGCTCTCCGGCGCGGACGGCGCGTCCGGCGCGTCCGGCGCGTCCGGCGCGTCCGCCGGCCGGAGTGGGACGGGGCGGACCGGGACGGGGCGGACCGGGACGCGGGGGCCGTGACGCGGGGGCCGACGCCCCGAAGCGCCGAAGCACGACGGGACACGGGGCTCGGGGCTCCGGGACACGGTGCTCGGGGCTCGGGGCTCGGGGCCCGGTGCTCGGGGCCCGACGAAGCGCGAACGTGCCGACGGACCTCGCGGCGCCGGAGGTGAGAGAGCGCGAGGGCGCCTGGGCGTGTCCAGGCGCGGCGATTCACCGCCTCGCGTCCGACGGAGTGTCGAATCGCCCGGCATGTCGGGCTGCGGATCAGAACGGCGGAGACGCGTCCACGAACCGCGGCCGCGTCGGCGACAGCACCGAGGGGGACGCCCGAGGTGACGACGGTCGCGACGACCACAACAGCGAGGACGAAGATCGTGGCGGCTGCGGCTGCGGCTGCGGCTGCGGCTGCGGCTCCGGCTCCGGCTCGGGCTCGGGCTTCAGCTGCGGCTCCGGCTCCGGCTCCGGCTCCGGTTCTTGCGCCGACTGCGGCGTCGGTCGTCGCGTGGGCGGCAGCGGAGCCCCGGGCAGCGCCCGCAGTCGGTCGGTGATCCGACGGCCGGTGGGGGTCGTCCAGACGACGGTGCCGTCCGGATGGAGGGCGTAGGTCCAGCGGTCGCCGTGGCGGACGTGGTGGTGCGCGACGCAGAGCGAGGCCAGGTTGCCGAGGGCGGTCTCGCCTCCGTTCCGCCACTCGAGGGTGTGGTCGGCCTCGGCCGTCGAGGACGAGCGGGTGCAGCCGGGGAACCGGCAGGTCCGGTCGCGCAGCTGCAGCTGGAGGCGCATCCGAGGGGGCGGGACGCGGAGGGTCCTGCCGACCGACGTCACCACTCCCGTGTCCGGATCGGTCAGCACCCGCGTGAAGGTGGCCGCCGTGCGGACGAGCTCCCGGGCGACGTCGGCGGGGACGAGACCGTAGCCGTCGAGTTCGGCCGGCGCGTCGTCGAGGCCGACGGCGGTGCTGGCGGCCAGGGTGAGGCGCACGTCGGCGCGGACTCCGGAGACCGAGGCGTGGATTCCGGAGCCCGAGGCGTGGATTCCGGAGCCCGAGGCACGGACGGCGCTCGCTCCTTCTCCCGAGGATCCGTCTGCGGAGATGTCGCCGTCGATGAGCAGATCGACGAGCGCGTCGGCCCGCAGCTGCGCGAGCGTCCGGCCGTCGCCGAGGGAGATGTCAGCGTCTCCACCGGCGCCGTTACCCGTCTCCGCGCCGAGCCCGGCACCAGCACCAGCACCAGCACCAGCACCAGCACCAGCGTCCGTTCCCGCACCGACTGCTACCCGGGCATCGCCACGGGCACCAGCACCGCTCTGTGCAGTCGCAGTCGCAGTCGCACTCGCACTCGCACTCGCACTCGCACTCGCACCTGCACCTGCACCTGCACCTGCACCTGCACCTGCACCTGCACCGAACCCGATCCCCGCCGCGTCCGCCCCGTCGCGGAGCGAGCGGGCGATGCGGTCGAGACGGTTGTAGGCGCCGACCGCGACCGGGGCCGGCAGCAGGGCGCAGAGCGTGGCCATGCCGTCGGCCTCGGCGCCGAGCCACACGCTGCGGTCCTCGCGGGCGCGGGCGTGGCGCTCGGTGAACGGCTGCTCGTGCAGCTCGTCGCGCAGCCGCGCCACGGTCCGGCGGAGCTGGGTGGGCGTCTGCGAGAGCGCCGCGGTGGCCGCCCGCTCGTCGAAGGACGCGCGCGACGGAGCGGGGAGGGTCGCGGCGGCGGCGCAGACGACCTCGCCGGCCTCCCAGAGGATCCGGGCCTCGGCCAGGAGGGTGCGGGTCGCCGGGAGGTCCTCGATGAGGAGCCGAGCGTGCTCGAGACGCCGAGACGCCACGCGCTCCGACATCCCGAGCGCCGTCGCGAACTCGGCTCGGATCGAGCGCTCCACGAGGTCTCCCGCCTCGCTCCGGGAGAGACGACTCCCCCGCGCGAACGACTCCGGCACGAGCAGCGCTGCCCGGTACGCCGTGTGCAGGGCGACGGCCCCCGCGAGCAGCACCGGCGCCGAGGAGCGGGCGAGCCCCGCCGCGAGACCGGCGAGCGCGCGCACCGCGTCGAGCGTCTGCGCCGTCTCGCCCGCGCGCACCGCCTCGACCGCCTGCGCCGCGTCACCCGAACTTCTCATACGTTTATTGAATCAGCAACCACCGACATCGGGCCGGGGCCCGTGACCAGGATCGGGACAACGGAGCCGGTACCCCGCCTGTGGAGGGACGAACCGCCGGCGAGCGCGGGCTCGCACACCGCTGTCCGCGCGATTCCTGAGCCGAGCACCAGCCCGCGCTCGCCGGCGGTTCGTCCCTCCACAGGCGGGGTAC